>DASXUJ010000112.1 GCA_036504895.1 Syntrophorhabdaceae bacterium | reverse complement strand
TAGGTGCCGAGGATGGCACTGCCGAACATGCGCAGGATCACATCCGCCACCGTAAGGAGCATCATGAAACAGAGGACGACCCCCGCCAGCGCGTTCATCCAGCCGACGAGCCTCTTAAATAGTGCAAGATATGCGTTCATCAAACCTCCTAAAGAGACGCCGGGGAGGAAGACCCCCCGGCTGTCACATTGTGCATGTTATTCAGGCTCACTTACTCGGCGGATTGTTCTTCTTGACGAAATCCTTTGCGAATTTCAATACTTCGTCTCCGGGAAGTCCCTTCGCCTTCATGTTTTTTACATATTCGTCAAAGAGAGGCTGAGCCTTTGCCGCCCAGCGGGCCTGCTCTTCCGCGGAGAGCTTGATGGTCTTATTGCCTCTCTTGAGGGAGAACTGCTTGCCGGACTCGTCGATCGCATCCCATACCTTGATCTGCCGCTCGATCCATTCCTGGTTGATCTGCTCGATGATCTTCTGGCTGTCGGGAGGAATGCTGTCCCATTTCTTCTTGTTCATGGCGACTACGAATACGGCCGTATACGCGCTGTCATAATTCTCGGTTGTAAACTTGATTACTTCGCCCAACTTCCAGCCTTCGAGGGCCTCGTAGGCGCACATCAGGCCGTCGGCAACGCCCTTGGAAATGGCGTCATAGGCATCGCCCATAGGCATGGCAACAGGGGTGCCGCCGAGGAGCGACATGAAGCGCGCGTTGGAGCCGAAGGTCCTCATCTTCATACCCTTCAGGTCTTCAAGCTTGTTTATGGGTTTGCGGGCATGAGTGAGGCCGGGGCTCTGGGAATGAAAATACATGACCTTCACTTCGTCGAATTCTTTCGGTTTGAATTTCTGAAAATAGGCATTCGCCAGTCTCGTGGCTACTGCGTCGTTATGGTACCCCATCGGATAATCAAGGACCTCGGTCAGGGGGAACTTACCCATGGTATAACCGAGGACGATGTTACCTACGTCTACCACGCCCTGGACTACGCTGTCATAGGTCTGGGCGGGAGGGGTAAGAGTGGCCCCTGCATAATGGCGGACTTTCACTTTGCCGTTTGTTCTCTTCTCTACCTCTTTACACCAGTCGGCCGTGATGACCGCCAGTTTGTGTGTGGGAGGATGGAAAGCGGAGAACCGGAGCGACACGGCTTTGTCCTGAGCTGAAGCGACCGATACAAATATACAACTTACTGCAAAACAGAACACAACAAGAAGATTGAAGATGCTGAAACGTTTCATGATACCCCCTATACTGGATTTTGCTTCCCACCAAAGAAGCAATTTTGCTGCCAAATTACTGAAATGGATGACTGTTTTCTTTCTAGAACATGACTAAGATCAATAATGTTCTTAGCAAAAAACATCAATACATTGAATAACAAATATCGTATCACATGCGTATCCGTTGTATCCATGCGCTACCACAAATACTGATACTACATAATTGATGAGATGTAAATAAATTAATTTTAAAGAAACGAAGGAATGGTCAGGAGACTTCTTCTATCTTCTGATAAAGCTTTTTCCTGCTTATTCCGAGGAGGCGGGCAGCCTTACTTTTGTTTCCTTTTGTAAACATGAGCACATTTTTGATATGTTCTTTTTCTACTACATTCAACCGCATTGCACCCGATTGGACCGTAACTTTTCCATAATCGGGTGCGGCGGGTGTATCGACCACCATACTCTGGGGGAGGTCCTCGCCCGTGATCTCCCCTCTGGGACCTGAGACAAGCACAGCCCTTTCCAGTACGTTGGCCAGTTCTCTCACATTCCCCGGCCAGTAGTACCCGAGGAGGGTATCCATGGCAGGACCCGAGATGCCTTTAATTCTTCCTCCCCTGGCAAACTTCTCCAGAAAATGGCCTGCAAGCAAGGAAATATCCGATTTGCGGGACCGTAACGGAGGTACGTGGATGGTAAAACTGTTGAGCCTGTAAAAAAGGTCTTTTCGAAAGCGTCCGGCGTCTACCTCCTCCTCTATGACTTTGTTCGTCGCAAAGACAAGGCGTACGTCGACTTTTATTTCTCTGGTATCACCTACTTTTCTGAATACCCCCGTCTCGAGAACCCGGAGCAGCTTTGCCTGTATCGCGGGGCTCATGTCCGCCACCTCATCCACAAAAAAGGTCCCTCTGTTGGCAATCTCGAGGAGGCCGACTTTATCGGATTGGGCACCGGTGAAAGCACCCCTCTTGTATCCGAAGAGCTCGCTTTCAAGGATGTTTTCCTGGAGGCAGCTTGCATTTATCGCCACGAAATGGTTTTTAGAGCGGGAAGAGAGGGAATGGATGGCCCTGGCCACAAGCTCTTTCCCGGTACCCGTCTCTCCTAAAATAAGAACGGGCATGTGGGAGCCGCTCACGAGATTGATAAATTTCTTTACCTCTCTTAGTTCTTTGCTTTCCCCTATGAAGGAATCGTGGGGCTCAACCCGCTGGAGCTGTTCCTGGAGGACAATGTTCTTCTCTTTAAGCTGTTTCTTTTCGTATGCCTTGAGGAGCACGCTGTGCAGTTCCGAAAGCTTGCACGGCTTGGTCAGGTAATCGTAAGCTCCGAGCTTCATCGACCGGACTGCCGTATCGACCGAGGCATAGCCGGTAAGCATAATCACCTCGGACGTAGGCTGCATCTCCCTCATCCGGTCAAGAAGCACTACGCCGTCCATATCGGGGAGCTTGATGTCGAAAAGCCCCAGGTCAAGGGTTTCCCGCTTCATGATCGAAATAGCGTCTTCACCATTGAGGGCGGTGAAGACTTCCATGCCCTCTTTGGCGAGCTTCTTCCTGAAGGCCTCGACCAGCTGACGCTCGTCATCGACGATTATAATACGAATCAATTTTGGATCAGCCTTTCATGAGTATTTCGGAAACAGGCAGTCTTACCGAAAAGATGCTCCCTTTTCCGAGTATGCTCTTTACTTCGATGTCGGCACCCATTCTCTTCAAAAATTCATAGCAGAGGGTCAGTCCGAGACCTACTCCTTTTCCCGTCTGCTTCGTCGAAAAAAAAGGCTCGAAGATCTTATCGACCAGCCCGTCGTGGATCCCCACTCCGTTATCCTCAATCTCGACGTTGATCGAACCGTCCAGGTGCCGGGCTTTTATGCCGATAACCGCCCCTTCCCTTCCTTCCAGGGCGTCCGCCGCATTTTGCAATATGTTGAGAAAACATTGTTTGAGTGCATTGATGTCGCCCCTCACGCACGGCAGATCGACAGGCATATCTTTTATGAGGCAAATTTTGAGCTTCCTGAAATTCAATACCTCGAGAAGCTCGCCGATCAGTCCGGGCAGGTCTACGTCGTTGACCTCAAAACCGTCTTTTTTCGTGAGATCTATCATGTCTTTGATTATATGCTTGCATCTGAATGCCTGTTCCTCGATCACATCCAGATATCCCCGCAGCTCTTCCATCTCTTCTTTATGGGCGGTTATCTCCATATTCTGAAAGAGTTCGCCGGCCAGTTCGGAATTGGCGGCTATGGCGGCCAAAGGGTTGTTGAGCTCATGGGCCACTCCGGTCATAAGGCCCCCTATTACAGACATCTTCGCATCCTGAATAGACTGTATCTGGGCCTTAACCTTCTCCGTGCTGTCTTCGATGATACAGAGAAGGCCCTCCACCTTTCCGTCCTTGCCCTTCAGGGGAACACCCCTGAAGTGGATGTACTGCCCCCTGTCGGCCCTGTAAGTTATGAAAGGAAAATCCTGCAGCTCGAAAGGCACGCCCTCGAGACCTTTCTTAATATGTCCTGCGAGACCACACCGCACGGTATAAGGGTTTTCCAGCCAGTTAAGCCCCACGAGCTTCTCTTCCGCCTCTTCTCCCAGACCTGACAGTATGGCCAAAGCGGGGTTTACGCTCATGAACTTCCCGCTCTTGTCGATGGTAAATATGGCGACAGGCGCATTGTCGATGATGGCGCCGTTGAAGTCATTGAGGCGACGCAGCTCTTCTTCGGCCCTTTTGGCGAATGTAATATCCTGAAAGGTTTCAATAATGAGAGATTGTCCCCGGGTGCGCTCCTTTCTCAAAGGCGTGGTAGTGACAAGGTGGTATTTCACCTCTCCATGATATTCACTTTTGATCTCCTCATGAGCGGTCCTGCCGCTCTTGAAGGTCTTGAGGGCGGGACAGTCGGGACATGGTTCATTCCTGTTAAAGATCTCCGAATAGCAGTCTTTCTCTCCCGGGGGGAATTCTCCGGAAATGTGGAATCTATGGCTGGCCCTTTCATTAAGCCACTGGATCTTCCGCTCCTCGTTAAGGACGAGTATTCCCATGGGGAGGGCATTGAGAATAGACGTTACCATACCGAGGTTTATGGGCGGCTCATTTTCGGTTTTTGTCTTTATTTTCTCTCGCGACACGCGACATGATACCATAAGATACACTTTTTATAAAGTTTCGGCCGGGAATAAAAACGCGCGCAACCCCTTATCACTACTAAAAAAATAGACATTAGTTCTATTGACAAAGATTCCGCTATCGGGTAATCTATTGAGCGAGAGGGCCCATAGCTCAGTTGGTAGAGCCACCGGCTCATAACCGGTAGGCCCCTGGTTCGAGACCAGGTGGGCCCAATAAGAATAAGGGCGTGATTATATTGTACGGCAATAAACATAATTGAATTATCAAGGGGGGTGCAGCCATCAAGGTTCACCCCCCTTAACTTTGTGGAGGGAACACATTGGAGCAGCAACTGAAAACAATATTTGAGGCGCAGCAGGTAAGCACCCAGATCAGGGCGCACGAAAAAAAGATCTGGTCCGCACCGAAAAAAATACATGAAATGGACGCATCCCTCGCCGAGTTGACGGACAGGGTGGGCAGGGCAAAAGCGGTCATAGAAGAGCTCGAAAAAGACCGCCGGAAAAAAGAGAAAGAGATCGAAGGGGAAAGGGAGAAAGTAAAAAAACTCCAGGCGAAGCTTTATGAGGTGAAGACCAACAAGGAATATCAGGCACTCCTCAAAGAAATCGAGCTTGCAAAAGAAGGAAACGACAAAACGGAAGAAGAAGTCCTGATTTTGATGGAGAAGGTCGAGGAACTGAAAAAAGATATGGAGGGAGCAGCCAAGGAGCTCAAGAAGCAAGAGGCCGAGGCGGCGGTTGAGAGGAAAAGGCTTGAAGAAGAGATCCGTTCGGTCGATGCGGTCGTGACCGACCTCAGGAAGACCCGGGATGCCCTTCTCGCCCTGGTAGACGAGGAGTTGCGGAGCACCTACACTACACTCCTTGAACGGAGAGAGGGCCTCGCCGTGGTAAACGTGAAAAACGGGGTCTGCCTGGGCTGCTTCATGAACATTCCCCCCCAGCTCTATATCGAGGCGACGAGGAACAGGCAGCTCATACTCTGCCCGAGCTGCAACAGGATCTTCTATTTCATGGAAGAAGAAGAATGAGCGAGTGGCATGTCTACATTGACGGCGCATGCTCAGGGAACCCCGGTGAGTCCGGCGCGGGCGTGATCGCATTCAATGGCGACGGAAACGAGCTTTACCGCACAAGCATTTACCTCGGTCAAATGACCAACAACATGGCCGAATATGAAGCCCTCATCCATGCGCTCGAAAAGGCGAAGGAATCGATGGTAAAAAGGGTTCATGTCTATACCGATTCCCTCCTCCTTGCGAACCAGATAAACGGAATATATAAGATTCATAATGCCTGTTTACAGGAATATGCGAATAAAGCCAGGATCATCATGCGTCTTTTCGATAGTTTTTCGGTGAAACATATCCCGAGAGAAGAAAACAGGATGGCTGACAAACTCGCGAAAAAAGGTGTACAAAAAAAGGGGTAAATGGGTGATCGCAGGTGTTTCACCTGAGGAAAGTCCGGGCATCACAGGGCAGGATGGCCCCTAACGGGGGCTGGGGGAAACCCCAAGGAAAGTGCAACAGAAAATATACCGCCTCTTCGGGTTCATCCCCTGGAGGTAAGGGTGAAATGGCGAGGCAAGAGCTCACCAGCACCCGGGCGACCGGGTGGCTTTGTAAACCCCATCCGATGCAAGGCCAAACAGGGGGTTGCCGCAAGGCAGCGAGGATGGCCCATCCTTCAACCCAGGTAGGCCGCTAGAGGTCCCGGGTAACCTGGACCCGAGAGAAATGATCACCGGCCGGCCAGCCGGCAACAGAACCCGGCTTACAGTTTACCCCTTTTTCTTTTATATGACGGAAAAATTTGATCTCACGCGGGAATGGCCTGCCCTGCAGGTCGGAAGGACGAACTCATGATACTTTTTATTATAGTGGGCATGCCCGCCTCCGGAAAAAACATTGCCCGTGAAATTGCCGAATCGATGAATATTCCCTATTTTGCCACGGGCGATATCATACGCAAAGAAGTGAAGAACAGGGGGCTCGAAGCCGACGCAGCGAGCACCGCAATGGTCTCCACGGAAATGAGGGACCGGGACGGACTGGGAGTCACCCGGCGCGCCCTGGCAGCCGCACGTGAGTCCGGCGCGGAGATGGCCTTTATGGAAGGCATGCGGTCGTGGCCCGAGATAGAGCTGATCCGCTTGCATGCGACGTGTATCGTAGTCGCATTTCTCGCGCCGAAGGGAGAACGGTTGAAAAGGATCGTCTCGAGAGGAAGACCGGATGATTCCCGCGATGGTTTCGAGGAAAGGGACATGCGCGAGATCGGATACGGAACCGCCGTTCCCATCGCACTTGCGGATGAGTACATCCTTAATACGGGCACTCCGGATGCCGCCCGCGCGCGGGTCCGGGAGATCGTGGCCCTTCACGCCGGTGCGGGCCACACATGAAATGGCTCATTATTGCCCTTTGCCTCGTCTGTTCGATTCTCTTTCTTCATAATCTCCATTCCCGCGATTTTTGGGCCCCCGATGAAGGCGACTTTGCCGAGATCGCGCGGGAGCTTGAGCACGACCACGTGGTGCCCCATCTCAATAATGTACCCTACGGTGAAAAACCGCCTCTTTTTTATTACATCACCTATGGCTCTCACCGTTTCTTAAGCTTCTGCCGGGATGAATTCTCCATGCGGCTCCCGAGCGCTCTTGCAGCCCTCGGTCTGGCGCTCTTCTTTCTTGTGACGGTAGGCATCCTTGTAGGCCGGGCAGAGGCGGTGACTGCCACCGCCATCCTCATTAGCGCTCCCCTCTATTATTGGCAAGCCAGATACCTCCAGGTGGACATGGTGTTCGCGGTCTTCGTCGCCTGTGGAATGCTCTCTTTTTTCCGGTTTGACGCCCGGGGGGAGCGGCCCTTCTATTACCTCTTTTTCATATTCGCAGCCCTCGCGTTTATGACCAAAGGGCCTGTCTCCATAGCCCTTATGTTTCCCCCGGTTTTCATCTACCTCCTCTTTCGGAAGGACCTGTCCCTGTTCAGGAGGATAGATACCTATGTGGGGATCATCATTCTTATAGGACTCATTCTGCCCTGGTATGCCGCCGTCTACTGGAAAGAGGGGCTCCCTTTTCTCCAGGAAAACATCCTGCGCCAGAATTTTTCCAGGTTTTTCGACGCCTGGAGCCATAAAAGGCCTTTTTACTATTACTTCACTACCCTGCCCCTCGACTTCTTTCCCTGGAGCCTTTTTCTGCCTCCGGGTATATACTTCTGTCTCAAATATGCCAAGGAGCGCCCCGACTGCGCCTATTTTCTCACCTGGTGCGGCTGGATGTTTCTCTTCCTCTCCCTCTCCTCAGGCAAGATCAGTAAATATATGCTGCCCCTTCTCCCGGCGCTCTCAATGGTCGCCGGTTATGCTTTTTTCACGAGGCGAAGTGCCTACAGGACGGTGGTTTTTTCCCTTCTCACCACCCTGTTCCTTGCACTGGGCGGTCTCCTCTTTTTCTATCGACCTGATGCTTTCGTCCCGCTTTTCCCTGAAAGAGTGATATTGGGAATCTTATCGCTCATCCTCTCGGGATCTCTTCTTTTCCTTCTTTTGAAAAAAGGCGGGCGCGGCGTTTTTTGGGCCCTCTTTTTCTTTTTCGTCCTCGCCTACGGTATCGCCAATACTTCCGTCTATGGTAAGATTAATCCCCTGAAGTCCCCAAGAGCGGTAGCGGAGCGGATCAAGCCCTATCTGAGCGCCGGGGCGCCCTGGGTTTACTATGGAAGTATAAGGGGGACCTATGTATATTATGTGGGGGCCTATGCCGTCCACGTGGACGAGCACGATACGGAAAAGCTGCGCGCCCTCGGCAGGACGCTCGCAAAATTTTATGTATTCACGAGGAAACGAGATATGAACGAGGTCCTCCAGGCGCTGCCCGGGGCCAGGCCTCTCTTTGAGGAGAAGATCGGCGACACGGTCATGGTTTTTTCCCTTTACGAGAGAGGTGCAGAATAATGGCGACCCCCGGGAAAAGGATAACCCTCATCACTCATGTGGCGGCACTCCTTTTGTTCTCCTTCGTTTTTTTCTTTAACGGCATCGGCTCCTATTCTCTTAAAGAACCCGACGAGGGGCGCTACGGGGAGATACCCCGGGAAATGGTCGAAACCGGGGATTATGTAGTTCCTCATCTCAATTATGCCCGATATTTCGAGAAGCCGCCTCTTTTTTACTGGACCGTGGCCCTTTCCTATAAGATATTCGGGACCGACGAATGGGCCCTCAGGTTCCCTAACGCCCTCTCCGCCCTCCTTTGTGTATTGGGACTCTATTTTTTTGCAGGACGATGGTTCGGAAGGCAGATCGCCTTCATTGGGGCCATGATACTCATGTCCTCCATGGGGTTTTTCGCCATGGCGAAGATAGTGACTCTCGATATGTTCTTTACCCTGTGGCTCTTTCTCTCCCTCATGTTCTTCTACGGATATTATCGTGAGCGAAAGCCTCTCTTCATCTATCTCTTCTATGCAGCCATGGGACTCGCCACCCTCACCAAGGGACCCGTTGCAATCATCCTCCTCGGCCTTACAATCTTCGCCTATCTGGTGATAGAAAGAGACATTTCATTTCTGAAGGAGATGAAATGGGTGAAAGGTTTAATTCTCTACCTGCTCGTGACCCTGCCGTGGATTGTCGCCATATCCTTGAGGGAAAAGGAGTTCCTCTCCTTTTTTATCGTGGACCAGAATTTTCTCCGTTTCCTCACGTCAAAACATAAAAGAACAGGCTCGGTCTTCTACTTCTTCCCCGTCCTTTTCGCCGGCATGCTGCCGTGGTCGTTCTTCATCCCCAGGTCTTTTGCCGCCTTGTGGGCCAAAAAGGAGCTAAGGCTCTTTTTCATATGGATTATAGTGGTCTTCGCCTTTTTCAGCGTCTCCAAATCGAAGCTGCCACCTTATATTCTCCCTCTCTTCCCGGTCCTCTCCCTTGTCCTCGCCTGTTTTTTTCATGAAAAATGGTCGGAAAAAAGCGCCATTGCGGAGACCGTCGCCTGCATCGCCCTTTTCGCCCTCTTCGCTTCTTCGATCCTCTTATACAGGAATGCAGCGTTTGCCGCGTACATCGCCGCCATCTCGGGTGAAGCCTCCCGGTTTATGAGAGATCTCAGGGGCTTTACCCTGGGGTTTTCCTGTCTGTCCCTTTTCGTGCTGGTCCTGCTTCTCAGGAGGGTCTATAACAGGCTTTCCTTTCTTTTCCCTCTATTTATCGTCTTCTCCTCAGGGGTTGCCATTATGCTCATGCTGAATGTGGATACCATTGACAGGATTAATACGATGAAAAGATTCGCCCACCTCATCAAGGCCAGGTCGCCCGCCCCGGAGCGGATCGTCAACTACGGCGCCTTCGATGAGACCCTTCCTTTTTATCTTAAAGGCAAGGTGACTATCGCCAACTATACGGGTGAGCTCGAGATGGGCTCCAAATACGACGACGCCAAGGATATATTCATGTCCGAATCGGAATTTGCAGAGACCTTCCTTTCGCCCGAAAGGACGGTTGTTTTGCTCAAGGCGAAAAGGCTCAAGTGGATCGGGGGTATACCGGGCGACAAAATCAAGGTGATAGAATGCTCGAACGAGCGCTGCCTTATCTCAAATTACTGACCGGGAAACCAAGACCCTTCAGCATTCGGAAGACCTCTTTATTCTTTGAAGAGAGTTGCCTTCAACATCTTTTTTCTGTCGCCATTTTTGTTGTTATGGTAATTGTTGTTATGGTAATATCTTACGAACAATTCACGTGCATTGAAAGCCCGAGCAGAGATTAAGGAGGAAGTGGATGGCCTGGAGACAAAAGGGGACCGGTAGTTTTTGCGTAGTTGTACTCATCATGTTCCTGACTGTCCTTTCAATCACCGGCTGCAAAAAGAGCCATACCAAGGAGAGCCTGCAGCCGCCCATCGTCGCGGTGACGGAAGTCATAGTGAAGAATGTACCCATCTATTCGGAATGGACTGCCTCCACCGACGGGATGGTCAATGCGATCATACGCGCTCAGGTACAGGGGTATCTGGTGGAGCAGGATTATAAGGAAGGAGATTTCGTCAAAAAAGGGCAGGTCCTCTTCAAGATCGATGCGCGCACGTTCCAGGCGGCACTGGATCGGGCTAAAGGGCAGCTCGGACAGCAGAAGGCCCGATGGGAGATTGCGCGGGCCAATCTGGAGCGCATAAAACCCCTGACAAAATTGAAAGCTATAAGCCTTAAAGACCTCGATGACGCAGTCGGCACCGAAGAGGCGGCAAAGGCCGCGGTAGTGGAGGCCCAGGCAGTAGTTGAGCGCGCAGAGGTCGACCTCGGCTTCACGAAAATCACGTCACCTATCGCCGGTATAGCCGGTATTGCCAAGGCTCAGCTCGGCAACCTGGTAGGCACCGGCTCCATAGAGGAGCTCACCACCGTTTCTACCGTCGATCCGGTAAAAGTCTACGTTTCCATGAGTGAGCCCGAGTACCTTGAATATATCCGGTACGGCGGATCGGGTCAGAAGCTGCCCCTCCGGATGATTCTTGCAGACGGCCGCGTTCATCCCCATACGGGGAGTTTCGCCTTTGCCGACCGCCAGGTGGACGTGAGGACCGGCACCATCAAAGTGGCCGCCCTCTTCCCCAATCCCGGTAATGTGGTCCGCCCCGGACAGTTTGCCCGTATAATCGCCGAAACGGCGACAAGAAACGGGGCGCTCCTCGTGCCCCAGCGGGCGGTGACGGAGCTCCAGGGAGGATATCAGGTCGCGGTGGTGACCCCCGAAAATAAGATCACCATACGACCCGTGAAGGTAGCGCAGCGTGTAGAGGACCTTTGGATTATAGAGAAAGGCCTCAAACCCGGCGAACGGGTTGTTGCCGAAGGGATCCAAAAGGTAAAAGAAGGGACAGTGGTGACGGTGGAGCCTTTTGGCAGCCGCCCTGATAGCGGTCAGAAAAAGACCCCCGGGACGCCCGCCGCAGGTGAACCGAAACAGGGGTCGCCCTCCCATGCCCGGCCTCAAAAGGGATAGCGGAGGAGGTAGCCTGAATGTCAAAGTTCTTCATAAACCGCCCTATTGTTGCCATGGTGATCTCCATCATGTTCGTAATCCTCGGGCTGGTGGCCATGTTCCAGCTGCCGGTGGCGCAGTTTCCCGAGATCGTTCCCCCTGAAGTACAGATCTGGACGACCTATACGGGCGCGGACGCGGAGACGGTGGAACAGTCGGTCGCCACGCCCATGGAGCAGAAACTGAGCGGCGTCGATAACATGAACTACATGTATTCGGTGAATGCCAGTAATGGAAGCATGCGTGTCTTCGTGAACTTCGACGTGAAGACGGACCCGAATACGGACCTGATCTTTACTCAGATACGCCAGGCCCTCTCTCAGTCCCAACTCCCCATCGATGTGCGCAATTACGGAGTAAATATCCAGAAGTCGAGGTCATCGCCTCTCATGATCCTGGGGCTTTACTCGCCGAAAGGAACGTACGATTCAACGTTTCTCGGCAATTATGCAAATATCAATATTATCGACCGATTACTGCGGACGCCGGGGGTGGCCCAGGTCAACCTTTTTGGCGCAGGGGATTATGCGATGCGCATCTGGGTGAACCCGGACACCCTGGGAAAACTTGGATTGACGGTGCCCGATATCGTGAAAGCCATCGAGAAACAGAATACCGTCAATCCTGCGGGACAGATCGGGGCAGAGCCGGCGCCACCCAAACAGGAGTATACCTATACCGTCCGCGCGAAAGGCCGCCTCGTTTCACAGGCGGATTTTGAGTCCATCGTGGTCCGAGCTAATTCTGACGGCTCCATTGTGCGCTTGAAGGACGTGGCCCGGATCGAGCTTGGCTCTCAAAGCTACAATGTGGCTGCCCGGGTCGACGGAAGGCCTGCCGGGATGCTGGGGGTCTACCAGTTGCCCGGGTCCAACGCGCTGACAACCGTGGAGGGTGTAAGGAAGGTGATGGAGGAAGCCAAAAAACGGTTCCCCGCCGATCTCGATTATACCGTTACTCTTGATACCACACGCTCGATCAACGAAGGCATCCATGAGATCGTGAAGACCTTACTTGAGGCCCTCGCCCTCGTGATCCTCGTGGTTTTTCTCTTCCTCCAGGGCTGGAGGGCGACCCTCATTCCGGCGCTCGCCGTTCCCGTCTCCCTGATAGGCACCTTTGCTGTGTTCCCCCTTCTTGGGTTTTCGATCAATACCCTCTCCCTCTTCGGCCTCGTCCTCGCCATCGGTCTGGTCGTCGACGATGCAATCATCGTCGTGGAAGCGGTGGAGCGCCACATCGAGGAAGGACTGTCGCCTCGGGATGCATCGATCAAGGCCATGAAGGAGGTATCCGGCCCGGTAGTGGCCATTGCACTCATTCTCGCTGCCGTCTTTATCCCCACAGTCTTCATTCCGGGCATCACCGGCAGGCTTTATCAGCAGTTCGCCGTGACCATCGCCATCTCCGTCATCATTTCGGCCTTTAACGCCCTCACGCTAAGCCCTGCGCTCTGCGCCCTCCTTCTCAAACCGGGGAAGACACATGGACCGCTCGGTTCCTTCTTTGAATGGTTCAACCGGGTATTCGACAGGACCTCCAGTGGCTATGTCGGCATATGCGGCGCTTTGATCCGTAAGAGCGGGTTCAGCATGCTCTTCCTCGCCATCGTGGCGATCCTGTGCGGTCTCCTCGGCAAAGGACTCCCTGCGAGCTTCCTCCCCAACGAGGACGTGGGGTACTTCTATGTGAATGTGGCTCTGCCGAATGCCGCCTCTCTCCAGCGCACGGCAGCGACTATGAAGAAGGTCGAGGCGGTTCTGAGCAAAACGCCCGGCGTCGAGCATTACCAGACTATCGCGGGGCTGAGCCTTATGAGTATCGCGCAAAACACTTACAGCGGATTTGCTTTTGTCACGTTAAAGGAATGGGGGAACCGGAAGAGGCCTGAGGAGAAGTATCAGGCAATTCTGGACCATGTGAGGCAGGAGCTGAAGAAAATGCCGGAGGCGGTTACCTTTGTCTTTCCCCCGCCGCCGGTACAGGGTATCGGCCTCGCCGGGGGAGCTCAGGTCGTCCTCCAGGACCGCGCCGGCAAGGACATAAGCTTTCTCGCCGAGAACGTGAATAAGTTTATCGAGGCAGCCCGTAAGAGGCCCGAGCTGGAAAGCGTGATTACCACGTTCCTTCCCGCAGTACCTCAACTTTTTGTGGAGGTCGACCGCGACAAGGTCATAAAGCAGGGGATCGATCTCGGTCAGGTGTATCAGACCCTCCAGACCTTCATGGGCGGATATTTCGTGAACTACTTCAACCGCTTCGGCCGCCAATGGCAGGTCTACGTCCAGGCGGAAGGGCCGTACCGGGCGAAGCCTGAGAGCATACGCCGCTTCTATGTGAACAATGACCGGGGAGAGCCGGTGCCCCTTTCGGCGCTGACTACCGTGGTATCGAAACCGGGGCCTGAATTTACCATGCGATATAACCTTTACCGCTCCGCCCAGGTCAACGCGACAGGTAAGCGAGGCTACAGCTCGGGACAGGTAATGGATGCACTGGAGGAGGTATTTAAACAAACCATGCCTTCCGACATCGGTCTCGATTATATCGGAATGAGCTTCCAGGAGAAAAAAGCCCGGGAAGGAATCCCCGCGTCGGCCATCTTTTGTTTTTCACTCTTTTGCGTCTTTCTCATCCTGGCGGCCCTGTATGAAAGCTGGTCGCTGCCCCTGAGTGTGCTCCTCGGCACGCCTGTTGCCATTTTCGGCGCCTTCGCTGCCATGTGGCTCCGCGGTATGGAGAATAACGTCTATGCCCAGATCGCGCTCATCGTCCTTATCGGCCTGGCGGCGAAAAATGCGATCCTTATCGTCGAGTTTGCCAAAACACGGCACGACCATGGGCAAGGGCTTGCAGATGCCGCGCTCGAGGGGGCGCGCCTTCGTCTCAGGCCTATTCTCATGACGTCCTTCGCCTTTCTCTTGGGTGTCCTTCCCCTCGCGATTTCTACCGGCGCGGGTGGGAATGCACACCAGACCATGGGTACGGCGGTAATGGGCGGAACGGCGGCAGCCACGGTTATCGCAATTTTCCTCGTCCCCGTGACCTTCTATGTGGTGGAGCGTTTTGGCCGCAGAAAGAAGAAAGCAGCGATCCCCGCACCTCAGATCTCTGGTGCAATTCCCGTGAAGGAAGAGGAGGGCGATCATGTATAAGGCAAAGTGCCTGTTGAAGGGTATGGCCTCCCTTTTTCTTCTCCTCTCTCTTTGGAGCTGCGCGATAGGACCCGATTACCGGCGTCCCGTTGTGGATGCACCCGCGGCATGGCGTCTCACGGAGCCCGAGGCAAAGGACTTTGCCGACACGGTCTGGTGGGAGCAGTTCGGCGATCCCGTGCTCAATGAACTGATCGCTTCTGCGCTCCAAGAGAACAAGGACCTGCGTATCGCGACCGCAAGGGTCGAGGAGTTCATGGGGCGCTACAGCGTCACGAGGGCGGCCCTCTTTCCGCAGGCGACCGCGGTTGCACTCGGACAGCGGAAAGCGGTAAGCCGCTATCTCAACCCTGCCTGGTCCTATGCGGCGGACAATCCTTACAACGATTTTCAGGGATTCGTGAGCGCGAGCTGGGAGATCGACATCTGGGGCCGCGTCCGTCGTGCGACGGAGGCCGCCCGCGCGGAGCTCTTCAGTACCGAGGAGGGCAGGAGGGGCGTAGTCCTGTTAGTGACCGCCGCGGTGGCAACCGCCTACGCGGACCTCCGGTACCTCGACAAGCAGCTTGAAATCGCCGAGGGCACCGCAAAAAGCCGGGAGCACTCCTTTGAACTTTTCTCGCTTCGTTTCGAAAGAGGTCTTATTTCCGAGCTGGAGCTTCGCCAGGTCGAATCGGAATACCGCCTGGCCCTTGCCACTATCCCTTTACTCCAGAAGCTGATTATTCAGCAGGAGAACGGACTTAACGTGCTGCTCGGGCGTAACCCCGGGCCCATTCCGAGGGGCCTGAACCTCGACAGCCTCAACCTGCCGGCAGTACCGGCGGGATTGCCTTCCCAGCTTCTCGAAAGACGCCCTGACCTGCGCCAGGCGGAGCAGAATCTTATCGCCGCCAATGCGAGGATAGGCGTGGCAAAGGCGCTCTACTTTCCGGTGATCTCCCTCACCGGCTCTTTCGGTCTCGAAAGTAACGAGCTTTCAAACCTCTTTCTCGGACCCGCGAAAATGTGGTCTTATGCGGGGGCAGCCGCAATGCCGGTCTTCACTGCAGGAGCGATCGCAGGACAGGTGCGGGCGGCCGAAGCGGTGAAGGAGCAGTACATCGCCCGTTATCAGCAGGTGATCCAGCAGGCATTCAGAGAGGTGGAAGACGCCCTTATAGATCAGCACAAGTCACGTGAGCAACTGGTGATACAGAGGCAGCAGGTAGACGCGTTACGCAGTTATGCGAGCCTCGCATCGGTGCGCTACGAGAACGGTTATACGAGCTATATCGAAGTCCTCGACGCCGAGAGGAGTCTCTTCAATGCCGAGCTGGCTTCCACTCAAACGCAGGACAATCTCTTCCGCTCCCTTGTCAATCTTTATAAATCGATGGGTGGCGGATGGGTTGCAAAGGCGGACAAATTGACCTCAGGAGGGCCCCATGACGGAACTTTATCCGATTGAAGAACTCCTCGTTCATTGGGTATACCGGGTACAAACGGAAGGGGTCGCACTGCTCACCAAACGGTTCAGAAGCGCCGGTCATACTACTACGCCGGAGCAGTTCGGCGTGTTGGCGAGGCTAAGGGGCGAACAGGGCCTGAATCAGACAGAGCTGGGCAAGCGGATGCTGAAAGACCGTCACAACATGACAAGGATCCTTAACCTCCTCGAAAAGCAGGGTCATATAGAGCGGCGTCTCGATAGCTCGGACAGGAGGATCTTCCGAATTTTTTTGACGGAGAGCGGCAAAAAGGCCCACGAAGAGCTCACCCCGATCGTGAGAACACACCTGGATGAGCTTCTTGACGGCCTCGCCGGCCGGGATCAGGAGACGATCTGCCGCTCGTTAAAACATATCGTCAGCAACATACAGAACTGCGGCAGCCAATCTGGTTGAATGCGTCCTCAGCTCCAACGGCGGGTACGTCCGGAGCTTTTGCTATGGATATGATTAATTTAAGAGGGTCTCGGGACAGTTATCGGAATCCCTCTTGATTTCCGTGGCTCTTCAGGATCCCGATCTGCATATTGATGGCGTGCTCGCACGGCGTCATTATCTTCTTACAATCACCTTTCACCGATTCGGCTACACTGGACGATTTGACCGATGCCTCGGTACTACGAATCAGGCGCAGCATTTCCTCGAGCTGCCGGTGACCGGAAATCTGTATAGACTTGAAGCCGGGGTCACTGCAGGCCTGACTGCATGCAACCAGAAGCCGTGTCTGCACAGGATCCGGTTGCTGATCTTTCTTAACCCGATTTGTCTTTCCCGATGACTGATCACTCGCCTTTTGCTTCTCGATCTTCGCCGTGTGCCACAGATTGACACAATGCTCCACCAAGGGCCCCAGACTGAGGGCCTGCTTGAAATCATAAGGGGCGCTTTCGAAATCGTACTTGAGCCGAACCGCTGATTTAAGTCGTTCCTCTATATCCCATATTTCCAGGGCATCCGTCTTATTCGTGGTTACCTTCGAATCGCATATTACGTTTAGATATTTGAGTATCTCGGAGTTAAATGAAAGCGCCGAAGGATGTCTCGACCAGTTCACTATGGGCGCCATCTCAGGATAATCGATTGTGGATTCCGAGTGTTTGTAACTCTTCAGGTCATCGTTCCCATAGTAAGTTACTCCGCTTTTTTGTTGTTGGGCACATAGCAGGCTGGTGAGAAGGAAAAAGGGCAAGACCGTGGAAAATATACCGCATAACCAATGCATACATACCCCTGTCGCAGCCGGTTAAGGTTTGCAGCGTATTTGCACCGTACAGATCATTATCTCAAAAAACCGATAAATGCGCGCCCGCCGAGAATCGAACTCAGAACCTACGGATTAGAAGTCCGTTGCTCTATCCAATTGAGCTACGGGCGCGTGGGTTCTATTATAGCTGGTTTCCCGGTGCCTTTCAACATAATCCTGCAGGAAAGGGCTTGAAAGAAGGTCTGGGTCCCCCTATCTCATCTTTCCCGCAATCCCGGCGCCATTGGTCTACTCTCGCGATTCCCTAAATGGAGGAGCAGGCCTTTTATGGGTGCAAATGTGGCAATTCATATCATTATATCCTTGCAAAAAATCGAAATGAAGGTTATGTTTAATCGTCTTCGATTATATCTGAAGCGGGAAAGCAGTTTTCCATAAAAGAATGAGGTGAGTAATGGGAAGTGTTTTAAAATGGAGAAAAAAGAAGATCAGGAAACACAAATACAGGAAATTACGCAAACGAACGAGACATCAGCGGAGAAAGTAAGGATTTCATAGTCCTCATATTTATTTCGTCCATAGAGCCGGTCTTAGGGGTCTCCATGACCCCGCATAGACCGGCAAATCTTTTGTCCTTGAGAATAAAACCGAAGGTCCGGGTTCCTATTTTGCCTTCTCCTATATGCCAGTGGCGATCTACCCGGCTCCCGAGGTCCGTCTTCGAGTCGTTAAGGTGAAAGAGGCCGATCTTCTCTTTCCCCATGTATTGCCCGACGGACCTGATGATGTCGTTCCACGCCTTTTGGGAGCGCAAGTCATAGCCGGACTCGAACATATGGGACGTATCGAGGCAGAGGGCGACCGTTTCTTTCCTTTCCACTTTATCATGTATGGCCGCCAGCTCGGGAATTCTCGACCCGATGGCATTGCCCTGGCCCGCCGCCGTCTCCAGCAGGATCTGAATGTCGAACTTATCCAAAGCCCGGTTCAGGGTCTCCGCGACGATTTCCACACCCTTCTTCTTGTCCTCCCTTGAGCCGCAGTGGACAACCATTGAGCCGATGCCCAACCTGCGGCACAACTCCAGCTCGTTGAGGAGGCCTTGCATGTGCCTGGCCTCTGCGTCTGTCTGAGCAAGGTTCGGCAGATAAGAGAGGTGCGCGAAAACGGGCATCTTTTCTGAAAGTCTCTTGAAAGCCTCTATCTCCTCATCCCTGAGCGTTTTGCCCGCCCAGGACCGGGGGTTTTTCACAAATATCTGGACCGCCTCGCACCCGAGCCTTTCGGCCTCTCTTAAAGTCGAATCAAACCCCTTGGAGACCGAGACGTGAAAGCCTATTTTCATCATGTCACAACCTAACCCGTTTGATTCCGCAAAATCAATGGTCTTGCCTCAGGGGACGATAAAAAAGTATTGCAAAAGGAACGAGAATGATGCAAAAATGTCCTATGGATAAAGACATGGTAGGCATTGTAGTGGGAGGCGGGCCGGCGCCCGGCATCAACGGAGTAATAAGCGCGGCTACAATCGAAGCGATCAATCACGGCAAGAAGGTAGTAGGGATCATGGGCGGTTTTTCGGGTCTTTTTGCAGGCAACCGGGAATCGATCATGCCCCTTACCATAGACTTCGTGTCGAGGCTGCACACGACGGGCGGGTCCATCCTCAGGACCTCGCGTGATGCGCCGGAGGACGCGAAGAAAAAATTTAAAACCCTCATGAGCACCCTCAAACAGATCGGCATAAGGAACCTCATCACCATTGGCGGTGAAGGCACCCTTTTTATGGCGAACTGGATCGAGAGGGAGGGTCGGGGCTCAATAAATGTAGTTCATGCCCCTAAAACCATTGACAACGACATTCCCATGCCCGGTGGTTTTTCCACTTTCGGGTTCCAGACTGCAAGGCACCTCGGGGTGAAGATAGTGAACAACATCATGGAAGATGCACGCACCATGGGGCGATGGTATTTCGTCACTACCATGGGCAGACACACGGGCCACCTCGCTCTCGGCATGGCGAAGGCTTCGGGCGCCACTATGTGCCTCATACCGGAAGAATTCTCCGAAGATGACGTCCCTCTCCAGAAGTTTGTGGACATTCTCGTGGGGTCTATCATAAAGCGGCTTTCAATGAAGAAAGACCATGGAGTGGTCGTGCTCGCCGAAGGCATTGCGGAGAAATGCAGGCTCGACGAGCTGAGCGACCTTCCCGACGTGGAGCGGGATAAAGTAGGGAGGGTGAGGCTTCCGGAACTCCAGATCGAGAGAATCCTGAAGCGGCTCGTCATGAACGACCTGAAAGAGATGGGCATCAACGTGACGGTGGTGGAAAAGAATATCGGATACGAGCTGAGAGCTGCCCCGCCCATACCATTCGATATAGATTATACCAGAAATCTGGGCTATGGAGCGATCCGATACCTCTTAAGAGGAGGCACCGCGGCGATGATCGTCGAATACGAGGGGCGCATCATACCCGTTCCGTTTGTGGAAATGGTCGATGCAAGGGGAAATATCAAGGTTCGGAAAGTCGATATCGATTCCGAAACCTATGAAGTTGCGCGAAAATATATGATCAGACTGGAAAAGGAAGATTTCGAAGAGCCCCACCTCGCGCGCCTCGCCCTGACGGCAAATATGAGCCCCGCTGCGTTCAAGGAGAGATTCTCCTACGTCACCCTTCGCAGAAGAGAATCAAGATAAGGTTTTCCGTACGGCAGGCGCCCATGATAAACCATGACCCGCCTGCCGGACCGCACGTCTCAGTCATTATTCCCGTACTCCGTGAAGCCCACAGGATCAATCGCGTCATCGCCCATGTGCGCGAGATCGATCGCGATAACCTGTGTGAGATTATAATAGCCGACGGCGACCCCGAAGGGGAGACCCTTCGGTCGATCACCGACGAAAAGGTGACCCGGGTATTCTCTCCCCGCGGCAGGGGACCCCAGATGAATTCGGGCGCGGCGCGTGCAAGGGGGGATATTCTCCTCTTCCTCCACGCGGATACATACCTTCCTGCGAACGCATTTTCCTGGGTGTGCAAGATTATGGATAATCCGGGGTACAAAGCCGGGGCATTCCGGTTGGGCATAGATTCCCCCCGCCTCTCTTTTCGGATCATCGAGTGGGGGGCCTTTGTCCGTTGCCGCGTCTCAAGGGTGCCCTTCGGGGATCAGGCTATATTTATGAGGAAACGCTACTTTGATGAGATCGGCGGCTTCAGGGATATTCCGATCATGGAGGACGTGGAGCTGATGAAGAGGATACGGGTAAGGGGCGACCGGATTGCACTTCTGCCCTCAAAGGTGCGTACTTCGGCCAGGAGGTGGGAAGAGGAGGGCCTTATGAGCTGCGTGATCCGCAATTGGATCCTCCGGGCTTCCTACATCCTCGGCGCCGCTCCTGAGACACTGGCGCGATTCTATCGGAACGGCCGGAAGGAAGAAAGGGCGCGCCGCCCGTGAACGAGGTATTATATTCGAATATGAAGGATGAGATCATCGTCATCATGGTCAAAGACCCCCGGTACGGCAATGTAAAATCCCGCCTGGCCGAGAAGCTCGGGAAGGGGCTTGCCGAAACCCTTTACCGCTGCTTTGTCGCTGATATCCTTCACGCTTTGGGATCGATAGCCCATCCCCGGGTAGTCGCCTTCACCCCTTCGGGATCGCAAGAATCGGTGGAAGAGTGGATCGGCACGGGCATACCGCTCATGGAGCAGAGAGGGAGCGATCTCGGGGAGAGGATGAAGAACCTTTTCCTGGACCTCTTCCGGGAAGGCTATTCACGGGTTGTGCTTGTAGGAAGCGACATCCCCGATCTCACGGCCGATCTCGTAGAAGAAGCCTTCTCGGTTCTCAAAACCTGTGACGGCGTAATCGGCCCCGCCATGGACGGAGGGTACTACCTCATAGGCTTCACCCCGGAGGGGTTCTCTCCTTCCGCTTTTCAAGGGATCGAATGGGGAACGGATCAGGTATATGAAAGGACTATGCGCCTCTTTTTGGAACAGGGATGCAGGTTCCGCGCCCTCCCGATAAGGAGCGATATGGACACGGTGACAGATCTGCGGGACCTTTACGAGCGCCACGGAGATGGGCCGTCCGGCTGCTCCCGCACCATTGCCTGCATAAAGAAGCATGCCCGGGAGGTCCTGGCATAAGGGAGATTATCCTATGGCTATGACCGGCGCTCAGAAAAAAATCATACTCCTCGCCCTCCTTGTAGCCGCGGCAGCGGCAATAAAGATCTCAGGGGTGAGCGATTACCTCACTTTCGAAAACCTGAGGACTCACCGCGATTTAATCCTTTCCTATGTACAGGCCCGCCCTGTTGCCGCCCCCTTTGCCTATATCCTTGCCTATGCGGTGGCGACCGCACTCTCCATCCCCGGGGCGGTGGTCCTGACCCTGGCAGGGGGATTCCTCTTCGGCGTCATTCCCGCGGCAATCTATGTTAATATAGGGGCAACTGTCGGCGCAGCCGCGGCCTTCCTCGTGACGAAATATATTCTCGGAGACTGGCTGCAGAAGAGATACGAAAAACAGCTCAGAAAATTCAATGAAGAGATGACTGCCCGGGGCAGGAATTACCTCCTCACGATCCGGTTGATTCCGGTCTTCCCCTTTTTCCTTATAAATATCCTGGCAGGGCTCACCCGGATTCCCCTCAGCACCTTTATATGGACCACCTCGGTGGGCATACTCCCGGGCGACTTCGTTTATTCCTATGCGGGCAGCAGGCTCGCGTTGCTCAATTCAGCCCGGGACGTCTTTTCCCCCCAGATCCTCAGCGCTTTCGCACTCCTCGCCCTTTTGAGCATACTTCCCGTGATCATAAGTTTCTTCACCAGACACCGAAGGCGAGGGAAAGAGGGCAACGGCAGTCCGGGATCCCCTCAGACGTAAACTCTCATCACCCTTTTTGAAATGTTACAGAGTACCTCATACGGTATAGTGCCCGCATTCCCGGCAATCTCGTCGGCGGTAATCACCTGGGTTTCACCGTGACCCAGGATCGTCACCTCGTCCCCCATCTCCACGTCTTCGAGGTATGTCACGTCCGCAAGGAGCCAGTCCATGCAAATCCTGCCCACGATGGCGCACCTCCTGTCGTGAATCAGTACCTCGCCCTTGTTCGACAGGACTCTTGGGTATCCGTCTGCATATCCCACGGGCACGTAAGCGATACGGGTATGTTTTTTGGTCGTGTAGGTCCCTCCATAACTCAAGGGGACGCCCTCCGGAAAATCCCTGAGAAAGGCGATTCTCGACGCGAATTTCATAACCTGGCGCAACGGGATCTTTCCGGTCGATTCTTTTCCCGAATAGGAGCCGTAAAGATTGATCCCCACCCGCACCATGGAGAAATATGCCTCGGGATAGGTAGTGAGGGCTCCGCTGTTCGCCATGTGAACGATCTCAGGCTCCACCCCGCCTTCCCGAAGGGTGTCGAGGGCCCGGTTGAAGATGTCGATCTGTTTCATGCCGATCTCATCACGGGTCTCTGAGGAGGAGAAGTGGCTCATGAAACCCTCCACGACGACCCCATCCGTCTCTTTTACCCGCTCGGCAAGAAAAGAGCAATCATCGGGGGAAAAACCCAGGCGGCCCATGCCTGTATCGACCTTAAGGTGAATGTTCAGGGACTCCTCGAACCGTCTCGACTCCTCCGAGATCCGTTCAAGAGTGGCAAAGTCATGGACTACGGGGGTGAGCCGGTTTCTGATCACCGGCCCTATGTCGTCCCAGGGGAAAAGACCGCTCATTACCAGTATGGGCAACCCGATGTTGCTCTCTCTCAGTTCTATGCCCTCATCGATTGTGGCTACCCCGAGATAATCGATATCCTTCTCTTCGAGCCTCCGTGCCGTCTCGACGGCCCCGTGGCCGTACGCATCGGCCTTGACGACTCCAAGCACCTTCACCTGGGAAGGCAGGAAATCTCTGACAGCGCGATAGTTCTCCTCAAGGGCGCCCATATCCACGTACACTACTGCTCTCGGCATTCTTATCATAATATTTTCATTATCTTTTTAAGCTCCTGAATACTTGTTGAAAGGCCCTCACCGTCATGGCCAGCTCCTCTTCACCGTGAGCGAGGGTGACAAAAGAGGCCTCAAAGGGGCTGGGCGCGAAAAAAAGTCCTTTCCCGAGCATGGCCTTAAAAAAACGCTCGTAGAGCACTCTATCCGACGAAACCGCCGTCTCGTAATCGTGTACCTCCCGGGCGGAGAAAAATCCTGTAAACATGCCGGTTATGCCATTCACCGTATAGTCTATCCCTGTCTCCCGCGCAATCTCCGTGATCCGCTCTTTCAAAAACAGGACTTTGTCGCGTAAAGCATCATACGGACCATGCTCCCGCAGGTAGTTGAGCACCCAGATGCCCGCCCGGACGGCTATGGGGTTTCCGGAAAGGGTCCCTG
Source organism: Syntrophorhabdaceae bacterium (assembly GCA_036504895.1). Classification (NCBI taxonomy): domain Bacteria; kingdom Pseudomonadati; phylum Thermodesulfobacteriota; class Syntrophorhabdia; order Syntrophorhabdales; family Syntrophorhabdaceae; species Syntrophorhabdaceae bacterium. The sequence continues at coordinate 5,972 of DASXUJ010000112.1, read as the reverse complement.
CCTGATATACATCCCCAAGGGGGGCCAACCGCTCCATGATCTCCCTTTTACCCCCAAAGGCGCCTATAGGGAAACCTCCGCCTATAATCTTTCCGAGACACGTAAGGTCCGGATCAATCCCGTAAAGGTGCTGGGCCCCGCCGTAGGCAACCCTGAAACCGGTGATCACTTCGTCACAGATGAGGAGCATGCCGCGGGCAGCGCATATATTTTTGATTGCATCCAAAAAAGCCCGTTGCGGCAGGATGACCCCCATATTGCCCATAATGGGCTCCATGATAATGCCGCCGATCTCGTCGCCCTTTTCTTCCACGATACGAACAAGCGACTCGACATGGTTAAAATCGGCCACATAAGTATGCCCGGCAAGGTCCATGGGGACCCCCGCGCTATCCGGCACCCCGAGAGTAGCGAGGCCCGAGCCTGCCTTGACCAGAAGGCTGTCCCCGTGGCCGTGGTAACATCCCCTGAACTTGATAATACCACTCTTACCGGTATACCCTCGTGCAAGACGGATCGCACTCATGGTCGCTTCCGTGCCGGAGCTTACCAGCCTTACCATTTCCATCCCGGGAAAGGCGTTGGTAAGAATCTCCGCCATCTCCACTTCGTAGGGATGGCAAGCCCCGAAGCTGGTCCCCTCTTCGAGGGCGGCTCTTACCTCCTCTATCAGTCCATCATGGGCATGGCCGAGGATGATCGCACCCCACGATGCCACGTAGTCGAGGTATCTGTTTCCGTCCACATCATAAAGAAAAGGGCCTTTTGCGTTCCTGACGTAAAAGGGGCTCTCTTTCACCGAAAAAAAGGCGCGTACCGGGCTGTTCACACCGCCCGGCATAAGCCGGCATGCCTTTTCATAATAAGCTTTTGATTTATCGTGTTTCATATTCCTTCATCCGCCCTTTGCAGCCGGGCGTCTTTTTATTTGTCTTCACTCTCCGGGGAAATCATCCGCGGAAAGAGAGGTTTTCTTGAATTCCCTCTTGCTCACGAATATCTCATACTCATGGACCCCTGTCTTCTCCGAAATCCTTCTTACCACGTCGATGCAGGCTTCCATATTCTTCCCGTGAATCATGGTATAGAGATTATAATCCCAAAAACCTCCTCCGTCCCTCTCGTAGCAGTGGCTCACTTCGGGAAACGACGCCATAATGGCGCCCGTCCTCTCCACATCCTTTTCATCCACTTTCCAGACCACCATCGCATTATGGGTGTAACTGGCCTTACGGTGGTAAAGAACGGCCGCCACCCTTCTCAAGGTCCCTTTACTTCTAAGCTCCTTCAGGCGCGAGATCACCTCTTCCTCGCTTACTCCGAGTATATCCCCCATTTCTTTATAGGGCCTTTCGGTGAGGGGAAAATCATGAGGTATGCTCTTCAGGAAGGGGTCCACGTGCCTTATTTTTGCATATACCCGGTTCGGTTTCAAATAAAATCATCCTTCCCGGGCCTGAAGGCGACGCGCCGGGGTTTCACCGCCCTAAAAAATCCTTTACTTTGGTTTCAAAAAACATTACATGAATAGGGAAAAATTTACTGAGGAGCGCGTATCATGACCAGACCCGCATCACGAGTGGAAAAAATTCCCCCTTACCTTTTTGCCCGGATAGACAAGAAGAAGGCGGAAGCACGGAGCAGGGGGATTGACCTCATAGATTTCGGTATCGGTGATCCGGACATCCCTACCCCCGCACATATCATCGACCGGATGAAAGAGGCGGTGGAAGACCCGAAGAACCACCAATACCCCAGCTACGAAGGGATGCCCCAATTCCGCAAAGCCGTTGCCGATTGGTATCTCACCCGCTTCGGGGTGACTCTCAATCCCGAGACGGAAGTGGTCACCCTTATAGGCTCAAAAGAAGGGATTGCCCACATACCCTGGGCTTATATTGAAAAGGGGGATGTAGCCCTCATTCCCTCTCCCGGCTATCCCGTCTATAAGATCCAGACCCTTCTTGCCGGCGGAACACCTTACATCATGCCTCTCAAGGAAGAGAACAGGTATCTTCCCAGGTTCGATCTCATCCCCGAGGACGTGCTCCGCAAGGCCAAGCTCCTTTTCATCAATTATCCGAATAATCCCACGGGCGCCTGCGCCGACGACGCCTTCTATGAAGAGGCCCTTGAGGTCGCGAAAAAATACGATATCCTCCTTTGCCATGACGCAGCCTACAGCGAGATCGCCTATGACGGGTACAATCCGAGGAGCGCGCTCGAATTCGATATGGAGAAGAAGCATACCGTGGAATTTCACTCCCTGTCGAAAACCTACTGCATGACCGGGTGGAGAATAGGATTCGCCGTGGGCAGCAAAGAAGGCATCTATAACCTTGGAAAACTGAAAACCAATATCGATTCCGGGGTATTTCAGGCGATCCAGTATGCAGGAATAGAGGCCCTCACAGGAGACCAGTCATCTGTCGGCGAGATGAAGCGCATATTCCAGAAGAGAAGGGACCTCGTGGTCGAAGGGCTTCTTTCCGCAGGCATCAAGGTCGAAAAGCCCAAAGCCACCTTCTACATCTGGGCAACGGTCCCGCAGGGTTACACATCGGCCGATTTTTGCGAGAAGCTCATCGAAGAGACGGGCATCGTCGTTACCCCGGGCAGCGGCTTCGGGGATGAGGGGGAAGGTTATTTCCGGATATCCCTGACCATCAATGAAGAGCGTATTGGAGAGGCGATAAAACGGCTTAAGGAAATAAAGCTGTAACCGCATGCACGGTCAGCGGCGCGGGACCGCGGGATATTACCGCGTCTCGCCGCCCAATCTTCCTGCCAGCGTATCGAGCTCCTCCCACCTGCGGTAGGCTTCATCAAGCTCCTCTTCCAATCTCTTAAGCCGGTCATTTGCCGAGTTTATCTTCGCCATGTCACGGCCGGCATAGAATTCCGGCGAGCTGAGGGTGGTCTGAAGGCGAACTTTCTCCTCTTCCAGCGTCTCTATAAGCGGCGGCAATGCGTCGAGCTCCTTGCTCTCCTTATAGGAGAGCTTCTGCTTCTCCTTCGGAGTCCTCTTACTCTTCGGCTTCTCATCCTTTAACGGGGTGATCTCCGGGGCAGGGCTTTTCCGTTGCCGCAGCCAATCGTCGTATCCACCCACGTATTCTTCAAGTTGCCCGTCGCCTTCGAATACGATGGTCGAGGTGACGACGTTGTTGAGGAACTCCCGGTCATGGCTCACCACGAGCACCGTACCCTTGTATTCCATAAGCCTCTCTTCCAGCAACTCGAGCGTCTCCGCGTCAAGATCGTTCGTCGGTTCGTCGAGAACAAGGATATTCGAAGGCACGGCAAAGAGCTTTGCAAGGAGAAGGCGGTTGCGCTCTCCGCCCGAGAGGGAGCTGACCGGGGACATGATCCGCTCCGGCGAAAAGAGGAAGTCCTGGAGATAACCGACCACATGGCGCGACCCTTCACCTGAGGCCACCGTATCATTACCGTCGGCAACGTTCTCTCGAAGTGTTTTATTTTCATCCAGGGTGGCCCGGAGCTGATCGAAATAGGCAACTTTGAGTCCCGTTCCCAGGCGTACTTCCCCTTCATTTGGAAGAAGGTCTCCGAGAAGGAGCCTGAGCAGGGTAGTCTTGCCCGAGCCATTAGGTCCCATAATACCGACCCTGTCACGCCGGATGAGGGTGGTGGAAAAGGCATGAATTATCTCTTTTTCACCCCATGCGAAAGAGATATTTTTGGCCTGGGCCACGATGCGGCCGCTTCGTTCGGCCTCCTGGATCGCAAGCCTGGAGACCTCCGTCTGTTCCTGGCGGGCAGCCCGCTCGCGCCGCATGTCAAAAAGGGCCCTGACCCTGCCTTCATTACGGGTACGGCGGGCCCGTATCCCCTGCCTGATCCAGGTTTCTTCTTTGGCCAGTTTTTTGTCGAATTCTCCCCATCGCCTCTCTTCGGCTGCCAGGAGCGCCTGTCGCCTCTCGAGAAAGGTTTTGTAGTCGCAGGCGAATGAAACAAGCCGGCCCCGGTCGATCTCCACGATACGCGTCGCGAGCCTCTGGAGGAAAGCCCGGTCGTGGGTCACGAAGACGAGCGTCCTGTCGTACTTGAGCAGGAAATCCTCCAGACGGACAATAGAAGAGATGTCGAGGTGGTTGGTGGGCTCGTCCAGGAGAAGAAGGTCGGGATCGTTCACCAATGCCCTTGCAAGAAAGACTCTGCGCTTGAGCCCCGCCGAGAGATGGGCGAATTGGGCATCCCCGTCTACCCCTGCCCGCCCGATTTCGTCTTCCACCCTCTGATGGTAGTGCCATGCACCGGAGGCCTCTATCTGGTGTTGCACCTTCTCGAGTTTCTTAAGCAGTCCCTCTTCTTCACCCCTGCCCATTCGGCGGGAGAGGTCGTGATACTCTCTGAGCAGGTCGGCGTCTCCCTTGGCGCCGGACGCGACCACGTCATAGACCGTACCTGTCAGCCCCTGGGGCACGTCCTGAGGCAATATGGCGGTCCTTACATCGCCGCTGAATACGATCGCGCCTTCGTCAGGGGCTACGTCACCGGTGAGGAGCCTCATAAGGGTGGATTTGCCCGAACCGTTCCTGCCAAGAAGGCCGATCCTCTCGCCGGCTTCGAGTTGAAGGCTTACACGGTCCAGGAGATGGGCCCCGCCAAAACTTATGGAAACATCGTCGATTCGTCCTAAAAGCATAATATCCTCCGGAGCCAGGCGCCCTTTCTACTCTTTAAACATGAAGAACACGGCGGCCGCAATCAGCGCGAAGGCAACCAGGTAGTTCCACTTGAATTCCTCTTTGAGATAGATAACTGAAAAGAAGGCGAAGACGACCAGGGTAATCACCTCCTGAATAATCTTAAGCTGGGCCGCTGAAAACGTCTGGTGTCCGAGACGGTTTGCAGGCACCTGAAAACAGTATTCCATAAAAGCAATAAGCCAGCTGAAAATAATCACTTTCCAAAGGGCCGTCTCTTTAAACCTGAGATGGCCGTACCATGCGGCGGTCATAAAGAGATTCGATATGGTGAGCAAGGCCACCGTTTTCATACTTCCACTCCCTCTATAGTCGAAAGATTGTTGTATTACGAATACACGCCCTCAGCGGAAAGCCTTCACCGCCTCGTTCGTGGCCTTATCAAGGATCTCCCAGATAGGCTCGACCCATGCGAGGTGGTCCGGCTTCATAAGAACCGAGCGCACGCATGTGACCATTTCCCTGTCCCGCTCGATACCCGCCCCTTCCATATCGAAGAAGGCAACCGGCAATTCCGCGAGGGCGAGGTGGAGGTTGCGCTTCGCAGCTTCGTCAAACACGCCCCGGGCCATGTCCGATGCAATGCTGACCCGGGGTGCCCGCAAGGCCCAGAAAATAATATCCAGCTCAGGGGCAAAAGGAACTATCACCCGCCCGTCAGCCTCCAATCTTTTATAGAGGGCGAGGGCCGCGTTTCTCGACTTGCCCATATTCACCGAAAACTCGCCGCCCCGCACCAAAGGGAGGAGGCGATGGGTCGCCCACAGGGCCACCGCGGCCGCGCCGGGGCGGGAGCACTCGAGGCTGATCTCGCCCAGGTGAAGCTCTTTGGAGCTGAAATAGGTGTAGGGCGAATCATGCTTGTAAAATCTCCCCACGCCGGGCTCCCTGAAGAGCACACAGCCGCAGCCGTAAGGCTGAAGCCCATGTTTGTGCGGATCGATGACCAGCGAATCAACCTCTTTCAGGAGATCATACGCCGCCCTTGTCTCGGATGTCAGGTTGTCCGCAAGGGTAAAGTAACCTCCATAGGCGGCATCGGCGTGGATACGGAAACCGTAGCGGGCGCGGAGTTCAAGAAGTCCCGGCAAGGGATCGACTGCGCCGATTGCAGTGGTTCCGATAGTGGCTACCACGGTCCCTACCCCGCCTTGCCTGAGCCGTTTCTCCAGGGCATCGAGGTCGAGCCTGCCCCTTCGGTCGCAGGGGATGGGTTCGAAATCGAGCTTGAGCACACGGCTT
>DASXUJ010000111.1 GCA_036504895.1 Syntrophorhabdaceae bacterium | reverse complement strand
AGGCACTGCAGGGGAAGAGTGTTTCATTGTCCACGTAAACCCTCTCAAGTGACTGTATTTACAGGCTTATTGTACCACATGGCGTGAAGAGGGTCCAGGGAAAAGAGGGGAATGGAGGGATTATTTCACACGTTCTACGCCTCCGCCCTCTGATCCTCCCCAGACGACGAATCTGAACGATTCCGCTACGCGCCTTCGGCCCCCGATTCACCGGCCAGTGCCGCCCGGCACTATTGAAATGAATAATAAGGTGCCGGGGAAAGGCCCCGCGGGCTAAATTGAGGAGGAGTGACCATTCGGAGCGACGCGAGAAAACGTTTGGGGAGAGGAGCGGGTATTTATGAAAGACGGAGCCGTTTATTTGCTCATCACATAAATATCTATAGCAACGTATAGAAAGCTCCAGATGTGGCGCCATTGGAGCATCGCTGCCGGAGGCGTACATCTGTACGTTGAGGCTGCGAGCGCATCCAGGGTGCCGCAGATCGAGTTTCGTCAACACACCCTTACGGGCTGACCCTTTGTTCCTTAGATGTTATACAGGAATTAATAGTAGGAGGAACTGCATCTTAGACACGGACCTCATAGGTTCGTGGAGACGCGGGGATAGTCAGTTATTTAGTGATGCCCGTCCCCGTTACGCCCTATTTTTGTCGGGGTATCTCCCGCTTTGACTTCATGGTATTGTGTAGCGTCCCATTGGTCAGTCCCACCCGACTCCTTCGTTCCGTCGTCAGCCACGTTTCTTCGCCTCCTTTCTATTCTTCGAATTTCCATCCTCGTTTAGAACTCCACTCTCTGGAATTACCTGCCGCCCAACACCCTTTTCACGAGCATGGCAGCAATGCCGGCCAAAGCCGCCTTCGCAAGGGGGCTGCTCAAGATGCCTCCCGAACTGCTCGGTCCGCCACCTCCACTAAGTCCACCCAAGATGTCGCGTAGCATGCCCGGTTGCTGATGGATCTGACTGGTAATATTCGAAAGCCAGTCCACATCTCCAAAGCCCGGGCCCTGAGCCGGGGTGAGCCCGGGAAGGTTAAGCCCCCTGCTTTGCGCTTGACCCGCCAGCATCCGGCCGAATTGCTCCCGATCTGTCTGGGAGAGGTGTCCAAAGGCATCACGGGCTGCCGCCTCATAATCCGAGGGAGCTGCCTCGTGTGCCACTTGGCCGTAACGGTCCAGAACTTCCTGGTCACTATAACCTTCCGAGGGAGGGCCTTCCTGGAACCTATTAAGGAAATCCTGGAATCCCTCTCGAGTCTTACTGCTTCCCATTAACATGTCTAACAGGCCCATACTATGCCTCCTTTTATGTGATATTGCAGCCCATACGCCCCTGGATTGCCTCTGGAAGGGCGTTGCCTCTTCATCCTAAACGGACGCGTGGCAATGTTAAGAGCTGTTTCCATAACAGCATGGCCTCAAAGCCGATCAGTGCCGAAGGTATCACAGGCCTGGATATTGCCGCTTTGGAATCCAAGCTTGAACCAGCGCACCCGCTGCGCTGCACTTCCATGGGTAAAAGCGTCCGGGACCACGTAACCCTGAATTTTCCGCTGGATCCTATCATCTCCAATCGCGCTGGCTGCGTTCAGCCCTTCCTCGACGTCTCCGGCCTCAAGGATATGGCGGCTCTTATCAGCTTGCTGGGCCCACGCCCCTGCGAAGCAATCAGCCTGCAATTCCATCCTCACGGATAATTTGTTTCTTTCTGAAGGGTTTGCCCGCGACTGGAGCTGGTTCACCTTTTGGGAGATACCAAGAAGGGTTTGTACATGATGGCCAACCTCATGGGCAATGACGTAGGCCCGGGCAAAGTCACCTGGAGCGCCGAACCGCGAGCGTAGGTCTTCGAAGAAGCTTAAGTCCAGGTAGACCTTGTGATCGGACGGACAATAAAACGGCCCCGTTGCCGAACCAGCCATTCCGCACGCAGACTCCACAGCCCCTGAAAAAAGAACCAGCCTTGGAGCCTGATACGTCCGTCCCATCCTGCGGAAGGCCTCGTTCCAGACGTCCTCAGTGTCGCCCAGCACCACAGCCACAAAGTTGCGTAGGTCATCCTTTACGGCCGGCCCGCCACTTCGCGGAGCAGAAACGGAAGGAGCCTGATCCGGTCCTCCTTGCAAAAGAACAGTCGGGTCAATACCTAAAAACAAGCTGATCAACACGACTGCCACGAGACCCAGGCCACTTACACCACCTATCTTGGCGCCACGAGACATCCCGCGACGGTCTTCAATATTATCGCTTTCTCGACCGTCCCTCCATCGCATGTTGTCTGCCCTCTCTGTCTATCGGTTCCCCGTCGTTATGGAAAACACGGGTGCCTCGTTTTATCGACCATAGTGACCGCAGATCAGAACGAAGATCCAAGCACGAAGTATACGCTGGTCGGCGGTTCACTTCGCCTCCCATTCCTCAGTCGTGACCAGGCGGTATGCCCCTTTACGCGGCCATCAACTCAGACGTGCACTGAGGACAGCGCGTCGCCTTGACGGGATAGCCGAAAAACAGTAGGGACATTCCTCGGCCTCCCTAAAAAAGTTTGTAGGTACCATTCGAACGGATGTCAAGGTAACTCACGAAGGAAAGTATCACTGGAGAAGGGACCTCGCGCCCTGCCCTTAATCATTTTCAACCTTCACGGACTATGCTATGCTCGATAGAAACGTTCTTTGTCCTCTGCGAGATATTCTTTCATTTATTGACTATGATCACTGTTTTCAGCTTCTCGATGAGCTTATAATTTTCTGATATTGAGAACTGGGGTTTACGCGGACAGGAAACTATGCAATGTAAGCAATAGTGTGGAGGACGTTCTTAGGGGCGCAACGTTCTGGCTATTATTGTTATGACCCACTGTTATATCCCCCCAAGCATGCGCTGATTACGATATGACAGATCATCTACGAGATTGGTACTATATGGGCCGCAACTGGCGCGGCACCAGCTGTATGTGTGGACCGTTTACGACCAGTCAGATGCGGCAACTGTTCCAGAGGGGCGAGATCAACGGCAAGACGCAAGCCCGGTATGGGACCAACACGCCCTGGAAGTCCTTAGAGGACGTGCCTATGTTTGCCGAAATCAACGCGGAAGAGGAATCCAAGCAGAAACAATTACAATTTCTCAGGAAGTATGGTGTGGCGATTGCTCTCGTGGTCGTCATCATTTGCGTTATTGTTTACAAACAAGAGTGTCCATCCGGTTATAAAAACTACCCGTCTCGAGAAATCCTCGGCAAAGATGCCATCGTCGACCTTACCAACAAAGCCCGCGCGCTCGACCACCTTCCCCCTTTGAAAGAAAACACGCTCCTCGTTGCAATCGCGGAGTCAAGAGCCGATGACATGTTTAAGAAACAGTATTTTGCACATGTCTCCCCCGACGGTCAAGGGGCCTCCGATGTTGCGCAGAAAGTAGGATATCGGTATAAGATCTTATCTGAAAATATCGGCAGCGGTTTGTTTTCCACCAACCAGAGGGTCATTGATAATTGGATGCAGAGTCCGGGACACAGGAAGAATATCCTCTCGCCGAAGATCGAAGACATTGGTGTTGCGGTGGTGAAGGGAAAGATGGATGGGCTGGAAACCTACATAGCAGTTCAGATTTTCGGGCTTCAATCGCCGCCGGTTCCGCAGCAGACATGTATCGCTCCCCCCCAAAGTCTTCTGGCCCAAATCGAACTCAAGAAAAACGAAATAACCAATTTGAATGACCAGATTGCCAGGCTGAGACGAGAGCTCGATGTGGAAAAAGACTTCATTGAAGCTGAGAGAGGCACGCGGGTCGGCTCAGAGAAAGGCCATAACCTAGAGGTCAAGGTCAACGCCTATAACGAGAAAAGCCAGTGGCACAACAAAGTCTTAGCCGAAGTTAAGGCCAAATCTCCCATCCTCCAATCTATGGTTGATGAATACAATAGGGCCCTGGAAAATTATCGTCATTGCAGCGTATCAGATTAATCACTTAGTGTTCGATTGACATATAGCAAACTACGCTAAGTGGAGACGCGGGGATAGTCAGTTATTTAGTGACGCCCGTCCTCATTGCGCGCCAATTCCCGAATTCCGACCGAGAGCAAGTATTCATATGTCTTATCGTAGAAATCAGGATGCCTCGTTGGGTCTATCCCATCTCCATGTGGGATAAATATCACCATTCCTTGGCGCGCTCTGGTAAGTAGGACTCGGTATGCATTCTTCAAATAATACCTGGCATCGGCATCATTAACGTCTTGCCACGAAGTGCCCCGAAATGACTTAAGAATCCAGTCGTTTCCATTAAAACGCAAATCAGCGTCCCATGCCACACAAGTCCAATCAAGCTCTAAACCTTGTATATCAAACTCCGAAGCTACGTCCTCCATGTAATAGGAAGATCTAATGTCGTTTTTGTCATTAAGGAACCAATTCTTGGGCTCGATAGAGGCTTTGACATTGAAGCCATAAGGCTTAAGTCTCAGGGCTCCCGAGGATGCAACTACTCCATACCGTTCGGAACCACGTGCTATTGAGCGTAACCACTCTTTTGCTTTAGATAAATCACGAGTCAAATATATCGGGTAAGTTTTGATAAGGGTTTCGTATAATCTGGTTGCCGTGGGCTCATCTACATCAAGCATTGATTTCACAAATGCCGCAACATTTTCCGATCTGAACGATCTTACAGACACCGATAAATGAAGGTCATCGTCTATAAAGATTCTTCCAGATGCCATGTCGCCATCGTCGAAAAGCGGGCGACCTTGCGTGTATTCGTGATCGGTAAGTTTGCTTGACAAGTAAATAGTCCATTCAGGAAAGGACCGTTTCAAGAGTCAAGTGACTGTCCGTTTGCGCGATGTTTGGTGTCAAATTGATTATATCCTTAATTTGTATTTTCTGCATCATTCTCTGTGAAAAGGATCCGGACCCGTCTTTGCCGGGCCGTTCCCTGGAGGCTTTTTGAAGACAGAACAAATGATAGGGAATGGTGCTTAATTACTTAGGACTTAGGACAACCACTTGCAGACTAGCTTCCTGGCTTTGGTCTGTCCTCCCCGCGCAATGCAGTGGTCGTTATTGTTTTTGCCATCTGTTTCTTGTAGGCTGCGGGTTCATTGCTTCTCATCTTGGAGTTGGACCAACCGTATGAGGGAATCATTCTGATTTCCAGCGAGCCGCTCCGTCAGGCGCTCTCGAGCCTCGGCCAGTGAATCGGCGAGGATTTACAGCGGCCCGTACTGATAGACCAAGAAGACAAGCGATTCAAGTGTGCTGTCTTACGCGCTATACGAAAACCGAAACCTAGCTATATGATTGCCGGTAGAAAGCCGCCGATCGAGTGCGTTCAGCCTATGCAAGTGTCCATGATGATGCTCACTCAGGGGTCCAGAACCTGCCCTCCTTTCCCAGTTCCTTTAACGACTGGAACAATTTCGGTGCGTATTCGTGTATTCGCGAAAGATAGCCTGGCTCCATCCGATTCCTGTGCAAAGGTCCGCTGAAAACCTGCGCCCAATCGGCTAAGGGCATAATCGATTCCGCGGAGATGGGATCATAGGAGGGCCAGTTTTTTGCGTGTTCTTCCGACCGGAAGAGGTTCATGCGGCTTCAGGCCATACCCCATGATACATCTCCAGTCAAAGCCTTCGCAAAAGGGAGATTCATATGTCCCACTGTCGTCGCGGGGGTTATCTCCAGTATCTTTTCATCCCGCATACGAACGAGGATGGGTTCGCCGCAATCGAGACAACGAGCGTCGATGCGGATCTCCTTGCCGGGAAAGAGCCAGCGCACGGCCAGCGATTCTATCCCTCACTGGCCGTACCACTTCTGATCCCCCTCTATCGTCACCAGATAATGGGTCGGTACATTGGAAAAGGGCGCCCAGGACTCGACATAATCCGTGCCTGTCACAAACCAGCAGGCTATTGCCGAATCGGCTGCCTTGTGTTGCACCTGTCTGGCTTCTTCGGGCCCCAATCCGAGAGTGGCTGCAAGTTCCGTATAATGAGGCGCCCGGCCGGTCTTTATGAAGTGGTCCAGAACAGCCGTGTACGCTCGCTGTACCAAAATACTTTCCTCCATGGCATGCCCTCCTTTCTCGCGTGTGCGACACCGTCTTGCCGCTCCACTTTCTGGCAGGAACCTATGTCCCATACTCGGGCCTGTCAATCGTCTGATTCAGGAAGCTATACTATAACAGGGCTGCATTTTCGCCTGGTGGCCGGTGAGCCTTCGGAATCCTCACGGGACATGTCGTTTTGAACGCTTCGGCGATCGCTTTTTCTCCAAGGCCACAGTCGGCATGGCCATAGCCGCTCACGCTCTTGCCGTCCGTCACATCATAGATCGCGTTGTCGTCGCCTTGCGGGTTGGAGCTGTTTTTATTTACCCCCGCCGGGACATAATCGAGGCCGAGGGCGTGGCGCAACTTCCAGGCGATATTATGATCGGCGCACGAGGTGTCTCCGCTCACCCCAAGGGCTCCTACGATCCGTCCTTCGGAGTTGTAAAGGGCCAGGCCTCCACCGAAGACGCAAATGCCGCCGAGGACCTTCCCGACCATCGGGTCTCTTTCCTGCCCGAAACGGTCTGCATCGCCTGCATACGCTACTGCAGGATTCACGGGATTGCTGAACTGAATGCCATAGAGAAATCCGCCGGGCTGGGTGCCCGCATAGATATTGGCGGTAGACAAGGCAAGAGCCGGGAGGCTGAAGGCATTGGCGGTGTTCGCCTTCTGTGCCGCGATTACTCTGCTGCCCGGCCATTGATCGCCGAAGTGATCGCCCGTAAAGGTCACGGCATGTACCAATCCATCCCGACCCACGATCGCCGCCCACATATTGAGCGCCAATCCTCCGTTCGCCTTCGGGTCTCCAACCTTTACGACACTTTTTAACGCCGAGGTCAGCGAAGCGTGATCGGGAAGCCCGGAATCACTCTTTCCCGGCCGTCTCACGTAAGACTTTGCCGCCAAAGCCCCTCCAACGGCAATGCCAAGTGCGGTCAATCCTATCGATTTTTTCATCTCCGCCTCCTCAATTTATCATAGAGGGAAGGTAAGACAGAAACGCAAGTCCGTCGAGAGGTGGTATGGTCAATATCGGTGCAGCACAGTCCTATTCCTATTCATACTGTCCGAGAAGATTGGGGACATTGCATTTTCCTATCGAGCCCTTGTCGCATTTGGTCCCGTCCGTCCAGGTAGCGCCCGACAGGTCCGCGCCGGTGAGGTCGGCGCCGGACAATTTGGCTCCCTGCAGGTTCGCACCGGCGAAAAAGGCATCCGCCAGATTTGCGTCGGAGAGGTTCGAGTTGTGCATGTACGCGCTCGACAGGTCCGCCTTCGAGAGATCAGCGCCGGTGAGGACGGCCTCGGAGAGGTTCGCCCCCGAGAGGTCGGCTCCCTTCAATTTTGCGCCTGCCAAATCCGCTTTGCCAAGGTCGCACCATTGGCACTGCCCCGTTTTCAGGAGCTTGTCCCTGTCCGCCGCCTTGAAGGCTCGCAATGGTGCGCTTGAAAACCAGACGGCGCAAAGAACGGCACATAACACGAATACAAGTTTTCCTTCTTTCATGGACTCCCTGTTCTAAAAGGATTTTCCGTCCCCATCCTTTATCGCACCATGCGGGCGCCGGAGGCTTGCGGTGTTCGGACGTCGCTACCGGGTTACTCCGTATATGGCGGCTCGCCCTGGATTGAGCGAACCAGCTTGAGGGCATTTGACACCTGCTCCCTCGTTCCTCTGAACACGAGCCATACTCCTCCTTCCGCGCCGCTGACGCCCCCTGCACTCGACTGAAAGGCGGTTGCTCCCGTCAGTATTTTAATGGCCTCCAGCTCCGTGACGATCTCGCCCGTGAGGAGCCACAGGGAGGGAAGAACGTGACCGGGAAAGGGCGTCGACGAAGGGCCGGAGGGGGCGGGCAAGGATTCCATCGGCTCGCGCATCTTCAAGGTCAGGTCCACTATATCCCCTGCGACCAGCTTTTCGAGGCCGACCGGAATGACGAGGTGAGCCTTGCGTCCGATTATGTAGGGCATTGTGATCCCTGTCGTTCCCCCTGCCGGGTCGAGAATATTGACTGCCGCGAGCTTGTTCCTATAGTCCAGGGCGTTCGCCCCCTTCATGACCACGTCCCCTGCTTTCAACTTTTTCACGGCATCAGCAAGGGGGATATCGACTACCTTGCCTTTCTCCAGAACTATGTGGTTCACGGTTTGCCCTTTGAGCAGTTTTTTGGCTCCTTTTTCGGGTTCAATCCTTCCCGTCACATACGCGGTGTGGGAGACTTTCTGTCCGGTGATCTCCTCCGCCACGTAGGCATTGGTCGTCCCCTTGATGATAATGACCATACCGTTGGCAAGGGCATTCCTGACGATCGGCATCTGTGCCACGCCCTTGGCGATCAGCCTTTTGGAATCGGCTACCGTCAGAATCGCTCCGCTCTGGACAATCTTCGCCGGCTCCGCTGCCGTCAGCATTCCTGCCAAAACCAATTGAAGGAGCAGAATCGCCATGAGTACCACAAGTCTTTTTCCTGCATTACGATTAACCATGTTTTTTCCTCCCAGTTGTTTTAAACCGCCTCCAGGTAAACCCATCGCCACTTTAATACCGCGAAACGACCTCTTTGCGTATCTATCGCAACTTCCCTTTACCGTATGGCTCACCGGCCCGGGCCCATACCGGCCCATAAAGGGGGCAGGTATCCGCTTTCCTCCCACATCCGTGCCGCCTCCTCGATGGAGACCCCTTTCGGCTCGCAATGGCCGTCGTCACGCTCTCTCGGCAGCAGCATCCGGCACCCGTAGGGCCGGTCCGGTAGCGGCAGCTCGCAGCCCTTCGCATGATGAAAGGTGCAGCCCTTTTGCCGGTCGGGCTCTTTGTAGTGGGGCCGGATTACCCGTGCCGTGATGTGGGAGTCCATGAGTAGAATTATCGCATACCTGCCGCTGAGTAAGGCCGCTCTGAGATCCTCGGTCGATCCAAACTCCGAAGGCAGACAATGGCCGGGCTGGCGGCGGCAGCACTCCCCTAAGCAGCGCGCGCACATATCGGTCTCGGGGTAGCCGTTTATTTGTGTGATCCCGGATGCGCCGGGTCCTCGGGATTTAGACTCCATAATTAATCGGTTTTTGTGCCAAAATATTATCTTTCAATCGTGCTCCGATTTCAAGCCCTGGCCTTCATGCCTCACCCCAAATTAGGCGGTTTCTTTTCGATGGCGGTAGTAGCGAAGGGGGATCACGATGACAAAGAAGGGGATCATGTACATTGCGGCGACCAGCGGTTCCACGGGGCCGAAAAACTCAGACGAGAAGACGATCACCAGCACGTTGTTGAGGTTACCCAGCATGACCGCGCCGGCCACCTGATTCTCCACCGGTCCCTTGTGGAAAAATAGTATACCGACGACGCAATAAATTGCCCCCAGGATGAAGGCCACGACCGTCGCCATGATGATCACCGACGGCTCTTTTCTGAAGAAAGGGGCGTAGCGGTAGAAAACCCCCAGATTGATCAAGGCGAAGAGAAAAAGAGAGACGGGAAACTGGACTTTCAGGATCGGCGCCACAAGCCGGGGCAGCAGGTATCGGATGATTTCAACAACCACAATAGGAATAAAAACCACGGTAGCCAGCATCCGCAGCATGGACACGAAAGAAATCGCCACTTCCTTCGCGACCACTACCTTGATGAGGGCCGGTAACGTAAAAGGCGCCAGCGCCGAGGTAATCACCACCACGACCAGGACCAGGGCGCTGTTCCCCCGCACCATATTGGAAATCATAGGCGCGACGACACCCGTGGAAACTCCCGTCAAAAGCAGGGCGGAAAGGGCATAATCGGGTGCGAACAAGGAGAAGGCAAAATAGATGACCACGGGCAGCACGGCCAGTTTCATCAGGGTGAAAAGAAAAATCTCCACACTGTGGCCCTTGAGCGCTTTCCAGACGGAGGCGAGGTCGATGGAGAGGTAACTGAGAAAGAAATTGATCATGAGGGAGTAGAAAGGCAGGGCGCTGAAACGGGAACCGAAGTCAGGGAAAATGATGGACGTGGCCATGGAAGAGATAACCACGATGACCAGCAGAATATCTTTGAGACGGACCGGCGCGCGCATTACTATGGAATACCATCAGAACGCGCACCTTATCAACATGTTTACATCCGGGGTTCCCACCCGGCCGCGGACCTGATAGACTCGGCTTCCTCTTTCGATATCCCCAGGGCGAGTAGGAACCGGTGGTGGCCTTCCGGGGAGCGACGCTCGAATTCGAGGTGCCACGTCTTCATGGCCGCTTCATCCATTCCCGCGACCCGAAGCATTTCAACCCAGGCCTGTTTGTCGATTGCATTCGGCAGTGCCGGGCACGATTGAATTTTCTGCATTTTCCCGAGCAGGCGCTGCTGGGCCTGGAGGACGAGGATCTCCTTTCCGATCTCGTCCATGCGCCGCCTTACTATCGCTCCATGGGCATCCTCTTTCACCGACAGGACGTGACGGATATCCTCTATAGTCAGTCCTGCCCGGCGAAAGCTGCAGATTGCGGACAACCTTTCCAGATCGTCAGGCGAATAGACCCGATAGCCTGCGCCGGTGCGTTCCGACGGTTTTAACAAGTCGATGCGATCATAATAGAGTAAAGTGCTGCGGGAAAGGCCGAACCTCCGTGCTGCATCGGTAATGAGTACCATCTCTATCCTCGTTCTGTGTATAAAGGAACTGCCCCCGGCACCATACCGGGGGCAGTTCGCCTCAGGCCAGGCCTCTGATCTGAGTTATTTTTTCAGCGGACAATCCGAGCCATTCAAGGAAATTCTGGTGGCCTTCGGGGTTTTCGCTCTCGAACAGGGTGTGCCACTTCTGTATTGCTGCCTCATCCATTCCGACGGCGCCGAACCTTTTGACCCATTCCTCTACCGTTACCTTGTTTTTCATAGTCTCTTCCTTTCGTCTGTATTTTTTCGTCATGGCCATGACAAAGAAAGGCTACAGCGTGAAGTAGTAGACGGGTCAAGAAGAAAATCGAGAAAATTGCCCATACTCATTTTGATTTTTGAAGCTCTATCCCGTATTCGGGGTGCAGATATAGATCGAATAATGGAGAAAGGCTGAGAAGCCGGTCTCTGTTCTCACGAAGACGTCCTCCGGCACTGCGCGGTTCCTGGACAAGCGTTCACGAATCCGGTGAATGGCGGTCCGGTCGAGGTTATACCGCTCCATCAGGTCCGTATCCCTGAGCCGCAAGGGAGGGGCGGGAAGCACCGCCCGCACCCTCCACCCCTCCTCCCGAAGGCATTTACGGAGAAAGGCGACAGTGGGGTACCACTTCTTTGTCCCCATCATCCCGTAGAGGGTATTGGCGCAATTTGCATCCCGCGCGTGCGTGAAGGATGCGCTCTGATGAATGAAGTATTCCCCGGGCCCGGTTTGGGCGAGTATGTGGCGCAGGACAGGGCGCAGACCCTCCTTTCCGAAATAGTGCAGGACCGAGCGCATGACGAAGAGGCACCGTCCCCCTTCCGGGTCGATCTCATGTCGGGAAAAGGAGTCCACCGAAGCGCGAAGCAGTGTAAAACCCGCGGACCTCGCGGCATCGAGTTGCACGGGCGAATCATCGAGATTGAGAAGGGATACGTCCGGCCCGATGCCGGCCGAACGAATGCAGGAGAGCAGGGACCCGGTGCCGCCGCCAAGGTCGATGATTTTTGTCGCCCGTGATGTACAGGCGAAATCCCGGACTTTTTCGACCAAAGGCCCGGCGATACAGGGATCGGAGAAATACCCGTCGTGTACCCGGTTCCAGACGATGCCATGAAAACTTTTCTCTATGTCGATCTGATCGCTCATAAACCCCCAGGCCTCCAGGATATATGAACATTTCCAGGCAGCGAAAGCAAGAAGCAGAAAAGGCAGTCGTTAGTCTCTAGTCTCTAGTCGTTAGTAAAGACGAAAGCAAGGGACTCGTTTCGAGACCACATCCCAATCAGCCTCCTCTTTCACCGACGGCTAGAGGCTATCGACTAACACTATCGACAGCCTCTAGGCCCCCCCTTTTTTTCACTAGCGACTAGCGACTGCCTCTAACTAATCGACTGCCCCTAAAATCTCTCGAATTCATCGTCGAGATTGCCTTTGTCCAGCTTAAGGTCGACCCCGGCGAATTTACTCTCCTTGCCTTTTTTCGAAACTCTTTTAGCGAGGGCAGGGTGCTCCGGGATGGCTCCGGGTCTTTTTCCCGCGTTCACCCGCGGCTCTGAGACCCTCGGGTGCCCGACCTCGGTGCGATCTTCCACCTTGAAGAAGGAGACCGTTTCCTGAAGCTGTTCCGCCTGGCTCGAGAGCTCTTCGGCAGTCGATGCGATCTCCTCCGTGCCCGAGGCGTTCTGCTGAATTACCCGATCGAGCTGCTGGATGGCACCATTGATCTGTTCGGCGCCTGAATTCTGCTCATTGCTTGCCGCATTGATCTCGCTCACAAGCTCGGCGGTCCTCTGAATATCCGGGACGATACGGGCGAGCATCTCACCGGCCTTTTCCGCCACTTCTACACTGCTAACGGAGAGAGTACTTATCTCTCCCGCGGCCACCTGGCTTCTCTCTGCGAGCTTACGCACCTCCGAAGCCACCACGGCAAACCCTCTCCCGTGTTCACCGGCCCGGGCCGCTTCGATTGCTGCGTTCAGTGCCAGAAGGTTGGTCTGACGGGCGATTTCTTCGATGATCGAGATCTTGCCCGCGATTTGTTTCATGGCAGAGACCGTTTCCGATACTGCTTTCCCCCCATCACGCGCATCCTCGGCTGCTTTCAATGCGATCTTCTCCGTCTGCTGGGCATTATCGGCATTTTGCCTGATATTCGAGACCATCTCCTCCATCGATGAGGAGACTTGTTCCGCCGATGCCGCCTGCTCCGCCGCTCCCTGAGATATCTCTTCCGAGGTGGCGCTCATCTGTTTGCTGCCCGCCGCCACCTTGTCGGATGCCGATTTTACCTCTATTATGATGGTACGCAGTTTTTGCGCCATGTGATTCATGGCATTGCGCACCTGACCGATCTCGTCTTTCCGTTCCGTCTCGATGCTCATGAAAAGGTCCCCCTCTGCGAGATGGTTCGCGATAGGCACCAAATCGACGATAGGTCTCATGAGTCTCCGGACGAAAGCGATGAGCAGGAGGTTGACGACCACAATCAAGGCAAGGGCGATGCCACCGGTAACGAGCATCATACGGTTCAATGCCGCAAAATAATCACTCTTCGGTACGCCCACATACAGTACGCCCACCACATCGCCGTTTTTGCTTCGGATAGGATCATAGGCAGTGAAATACTCATTCCCCAGGATCAGGGCTTCGCCCCGGTAGGGGAGGCCTTTTTTGAAAATCGCCTCATGGGCCGCACCCTGCAGCTTTGTGCCCACCGCACGAGTCCCGTCGTTATTCAACACATTGGTTGAAATGCGTGTATCCTTCATAAAAATGGTTGCGGTCCCGCCGTAGAGGTCCTTGATCCGGTCGACTACAAGTTCGTCATCATTGAACACATAGGAGGTGTTGTCGGCCGGTTCCTTGCCGGAGCCGCGGGATGAAGCATTCAAGACCAATTTTCCATCCCGAATTTCCATATTTGCCGCCTTTATCTTTTCTCCGATCTTCATCTTGCTGCGAGCCATGGAGGCATCCTTCGACAATACCATCTCCCAAAAGACCTTCAGCCGGTTATCCAGCTCGATATTCGCTTTCTTGACAAAGTCGGTTCGTATCTCCCATAAACAGGCGACGGCAGTCACTGCAATGCAGATTATGGCGAGAAGAGAGCCGAAAATTGTAAACTGCTTTGTGAGACTCACATTTTTTAGAGACATGTTCCTTTCCCCCTCAGAATTTATCTGAATTTCCGCTTCATGCAATATCTTGAGAGCGGCCCGATATACCTTCTCTCCCGCCGGCTGCTCAAATTGAGACACGTGATCGCCCGGGGCCGCTTCTCCCAAGCGGTTTTTCCCGCGCTGCCGATAACTAATTATGGTATCGGATGAACAATGACGGGCTGAAGGATAGTTACAGGGTGTTTATTGGGGAGGCTTTCTCCCCGGTTCTCATGTGAGGGAGCTTAGATAGGAATGGAGGTTTACTTTTCTTCCATTGAGCCCCAGTTTACTCCGGATGCTCTTTCTGTGTGTTTCAACAGTTCCCGCCCCTACGCTCAAGATTTCGGCGATTTCTTTCGTGGATTTCCCTGCTCTGATCAAGGATGCCACCTTAAGTTCCATCGGGGTCAGCTGTGAGGCTAATGCCGCAATTGTAGTGATAAAAGGAGATATGATATCTTCCAGGCTGGATCGAATTATGTTGAGGTAAAGCCTTTGGTTATCGGCAAGGCGGGTATCTTCCAGCTTATCGAGGAAAGGGGATATTAACTGCCTCACATTAGTGAGGATCGAATTTTCGAGGCTCTCCCTGTCCGCCTCCTTCCGCTGAAGCAGCACTTTAAGCGCCGTATACGCCTCCTCGAGATTGATCGATTTCATCTGGAGGTCGTGCTCCCTCCTCTTCAGGGTCTCCAGCATAGAAGCTTGTTCGCTAATGTCCTGAATGGTTTCCGCGGCCCCGATGACAGCACCGTCCAAACCCCTGATCAGGGCCGCCGTAAGATGAAGCCAACGCTCTCCTTTCCCCGGAAACTTCAGAAAATCCGTTGCCTCATAAGCTCCATCAGTAAGGGCGGATTTGCCGACGTCGGACTGGTACCACCGGTAAATCTCCTCCGTATCGGCATCCACCACGAGGTCTACGAGACAGGGTCTCTCCATGCACCGAAAGAGCCTCAGATGATTGTCGGTGCCGATCATCTCCGAGCTCCCAAGGCCGGTCAACTGCTCCAGCGCCTTGTTCCAGAATAGGATCTTATGATTTTTGTCGATAACGAACTGAGGGATGGGTGAGCTATTGACGATGGCTTCCAGGAGGGATTCGCTCTTCGCCAGTGCTTCCTCCGCGGTCTGCTGCTTCACGATACCGCGCTCCCCGGACGGTGGCTCGCTCCGGGCAAGAGGCGCCTCGATCTCCGCTACCCTCAAAACCGCCTTTTCAAGTCGATCGAGAACTCGCGTCTTAGAGTCCTTTTCCCCTTCCATGTGACTTCCCCCCCCCGGAAAATCAGAATTTGTCGGAGCCGCGTGCCGGCGCCTTTTGGATTGAAAAAAAAGCAGACTGCCTGCCCCCGGTTCAACAAGGACTTCACCTAATTGTTAGATATCTCCGGGATTCTGTCAAGATAAAAGATCAGGAGTAATAATTTTATTTTGACTGTTTTTGAGGTGAAGGCCCCCCTATTTGACAAACGGAGTGAGAATACATATCTATTAAGAGACGGGGGATGTGGTATGTCTATTTACGAATATAAATGCAAAGCCTGCGGCCATACATTTAAGGATGTGGGGCACACCGAGGGGAAAGAGATCATCTGTCCTTCATGCACGAGCGACGAGGTCGAGAGAGCCGATCTCAAAACCGAGGCGCCCGAAAAGGGCGGCTGCTCCGGGCCCCGAAAGAGCCCTTTCAGGTGAAGATAAGATGCAAGGCGGCGGCGCTGCCTTATAGAGAAAATGAAGGGACCCGCTCTATAAAGATAAAGAAAACTTTAAGGAGGTCAATATGAGCAATGCGAAAGCGGTGGGCGATGCGGAGTTCGCCAAGGAAGTGATCGAGTCCCAGATTCCCGTGGTCGTCGATTTCTGGGCGACCTGGTGCGGGCCGTGCCAGGTAATGGGACCTGTGGTCGATACGGTTGCAGGAGAATATGAGGGTAAAATAAAAGTGCTGAAGCTGAACGTGGATGAAAACCCGGTTACTCCCTCAAAATATGGAGTGAGGGGCATTCCCACTCTCATCCTCTTTAATAAGGGTGAAGTGGTCGACCGGATCATCGGCGCCCAGCCTAAAAACGCAGTAGACACCCTGCTCAAGAAAGTAACCGGCTAATCCCGTCATAAAATGCAAAAAAAGGGCGGAGCGGTCAAGAGGGATTATCGCCCGCCTGATCGCTCCGCCCTTTTCCGTTTATTTTCCTTTTTCCTTCTCTTTCGTGGGGGTAAGGGTGACCCTCGCCCTCTTGAACTTGTCCCCCTCGACCACGGCCTTATCCTCGTTCACATAATAGGTGACCACGTCGCCGGTCAGCTTATCCTTGCCCTGAAAGACGACGACATTACCTTTCAGTACGATCTCACCTTTCCTGTTGTCGAAGATTGCTTCGTTTGAAGTGGCGGTCCGCTCCTGTTTTACGATCTTCACGTTGTTCTTCGCATACGCCTTGTCGATCTCATTTGATTGATCGTTCAAATAGGCCTCCATGAGGTCTGCGAATATAAAGAGGTCCGCCTGCTTGGCGATCACATTACCCTTGAAGACCACATATTTTTCTTTGTCGAAGCCCTCCATGGAATCGGAGACGATATCGATGGGCTTGGATTTATCGAAGAAATCGAGGTCCTTCTTCTTGTCCTTCTCCGCCGTCTTTGGGGTCGCCTTTCCCGCACCTTCATCCGGCGCCTTGCCTGCCTCGCCCTTTACGGCGGCGCTCATGGCCTTCTGGTCCTGATACATGCCCGGCGTTAGGTCGATGGTGCGCTTTTTCGTGGTGTCCGTGGTGTAGACCGTCTCGGGGACGGTCTGCTGCGGCTTCTCCCCGGCCTGTCCAACCGCGGCCTGCCGTCTTGGAAGCGCGGTGTCATGAGAGACCGAAGGCTGGGGCACCAGGTCTTCTTCGAAGATGAGGGATTCCCTCTTGTCGGGATCGGGCTGTTCGAGCAGGGCGGCCTCTATCTCGTTGGTCACCTGGGCATCAGGTTTGGTGGCCGGGACTGCCGGTTGTCCGGAGGGTGCGGCCGCCATGGCTGCCTGAGCGGGCGCGGGGGCCTTTGAGCCGGGCGCGGCCGGCTGACTCGCGGCTTGGGTTGCCTCTGCCCGGACCTCCGGGTTCAGGCGCTTCCGCTTGATGCCTTCCTCGTCATCCGGACCGCCGGCCAACCGGAGAGTTTTCCTCTCCCGGATGGTAGAGCGGGCATAGATGCTCCGGGGGTATTCGGCTTTCAATCTATCCGAATAAAGGTCGCTCTTTTCGGCAAAGGCGAGCTCCTTGTACGACATGGCCAGATAAAAGAGGGCTTTGTCCGTTCCCGGGGCATTAGGATACTTTTTCAGAAAATACTCGAGGCGCACGATCGCGGCGTTATACTGGTTCGTTCTGTAATAGAACTCGCCCACGTACAGCTCCCGGTCGGTAAGCTTCTGCTCCAGGTCTTTAAGACGCTCATCCACGAGCTTGATATACTGGTTTTTCGGATAACGGTTCTTAAGGAGGGTATATTTCTCGATTGCCTTCAGGGTATTGCCCTGATCCCGGTCGATGGACAGGGAAAGCCTCTCGTATGCCTCTCCAAGCCTCAGCAGGACGTAGGGAGCATTTTCGTCTTCGGGATGGGCTGCAATGAAGCCTTCATAGATAGTGGCTGCCAGCACGTAATCTTTTTTGTCGAAATGGGCGTCTCCCAGCTTGACCGCCGCTACCAGTGCGAGAGGGTCGAAGGGATAATTTTCCGTAATCTGGGAAAACTTCATTATTGCCTTATCGAACTTCTTTTCCTTCATCAGGTTCACGCCGTCCACGTAGAGGTCCCCGGGTCCCTGCTTCTTGACGGGCTCGCTCGCGCACGAGGCGAGAATGAGACATGCTATGAGAACTACAAGTACTTTTTTCATGGCCACATTATAACAGAATGGGGATTTTTATGCTACGCTTAATGGTGCGCATAGAAGATTTGATCGAGAGGGGTTTACACCTGTTCCACATTCCCGCCGGGGAGCCTGTGGTGGGAAAGCTCTCCTTTTATATAAAAGAGCTTTCGAAATGGAACGACCGGGTAAATCTCACCGGCTTCAAAGACATCCGTTCGATCGTGGAGGTCCTCCTCTACGACACCTTCTTCCTTCACACCCAAAGAGGACCCCTGGGAAGTACCCTCGACGTCGGGTCCGGCTCCGGGATCGTCGCCATCCCGCTCAAGATCCTGAACCCTGAAATGGAAGTCTTTGCCATAGACAGCAGCCTCCGGAAGGTCCAGTTCCAGCGCCATATCTCCCGAAACGTGCCCCTCGAGAAGTTCCATCCGATCCATGGAAGAATAGAATCCCTCGACCCCATTGGAGTGGACACGCTGGTGGCCAAGGCCTTCGGCCCCATCCCTAAAATATTAAGCCTCGGCGGCGCCCATTTGCGGGAAGGCGGCAAGGCCTATATCATGAAGGGCATGAATGAGGAGGCAGCGGAAGTCCCCGGCTTCACGCTGAAAGAGACGGTGCCCTACCGCCTGTTCTCTGCCGACAGGAGTTATCGTCTTTATATATATCTCAAACAGGCCGCCTGACCGCGACCGTTCTCTCTTCTGCCTGCCCCCATTTTACTTTTTTCGATCTCCCCCGCCTCTTCCTGTCCACCGCACCCGCGAAAGCGGGAAGGGACCATCCCTGCCGGCCCGGCCCTTTTTCGAATTATTCACAATCAAACCTTTTTTATGGTAAGGTAATGCAAGTCATGATCATCGCATTGGCAAATCAAAAAGGAGGGGTCGGCAAAACCACGACTGCGGTAAATCTCGCCGCATCGATCGCCGTGGCCGAGAGGAAGACCCTCATCATCGACCTTGACCCTCAGTGCAATACCACCTCCGGCTTCGGCATCAACTATAGCGGCCTTTATGCCCACATTTATCATGTCCTCATCGGCCTTAAGCAGATGAAGGAGATCATCCGCAAGACCCAGGTGCCCTACCTCGATATCGCCCCGGCGCACCCCGACCTCATCGGTGCGGAAGTGGAGATCCTCGACATGGAGGAGCGGGAATTCGTGCTCCGCAAGGCCCTTGTTTCCCTGAAGGAGGAATATGAGTACATATTCATCGACTGTCCTCCCTCTCTCGGGCTCCTCACCATAAATGCGCTCGCCGCCTCCGATTCGGTGATCATCCCCCTTCAGTGCGAATATTTTGCCCTGGAAGGTCTCGCGGGGCTGCAGAGGACGATCACCATTATTAAGAAGCGGCTCAATCCCGATCTCGACATCCTGGGGATCCTTCTCACCATGTTCGACAAGAGGAACAACCTCTCTTTCAGGGTATGGGAAGAGGTAAACAAATGCTTCAACCACGGCGTCTTCAAGACCGTGATACCGCGCAATGTGAAATTGAGCGAGTCTCCGAGCCACGGGAAGCCCGTGCTCCTCTATGACATCACATCGAAGGGAGCGGAAAGCTACCTCGACCTTGCATCCGAGATATTGGGAGGACGTTAAATGGCAAAAAAAGATCCACTGGGGCGGGGCCTTTCCGCCATACTGAAGGACGTGGAGGAAAGGGGCGGCAGCAAGCTCATCGCCATTGACCAGATAACCCCCGGCGCCACCCAGCCGAGACTTTCAATAAAAGAAGAAAGCCTTCTGGAGCTTGCCCAATCCATCAGGGAAAAAGGGCTCCTCCAGCCGATCATACTGAAGAAGAGAGAAAAGGGCTACGATATTATCGCGGGTGAGCGCAGGTACCGTGCCGCGGTCATGGCGGGACTTTCCGAAGTGGCTGCCGTGATAAAGGACGTGGACGACCGGGAGGCCCTGGAGATCGCCCTCATCGAAAACCTGCAGCGCGAAGATTTGAATGCCGTGGAGATCGCGGTGACCTACCAGAAATTCGTGGACGAATTCAGTTATACTCACCAGGACCTTGCAAAAAGGATCGGGGTGAACAGGAGCTCGGTCACCAACTATTTAAGGCTTCTCAAGCTTCCGGAATGGGTGCGCCATTTAGTCTCGGAGGGGAAGCTTACCCAGGGGCATGCGAGGACGCTCCTCGGCCTTAAAAATGAAAAAGAGCAAAAAAAATTCGTAGACAGGGTCCTGCAAGAGGGGGCCTCCGTGCGCGACCTCGAGAGGGCGGCGAGGAAGAAGCCCGGTCCCGAACGGTCCAGGTACGCGGATATGGAGGAGAGCCTCACCGATATCCTCGGCACCCGGGTGACGGTCACGCACAAGAAGAACAAGGGTAAGATAATCATTGAGTTTTTCTCTGAAGAAGAGCTCGAAAAATTAATTGAATTTTTTTCCTCCCCCAGACAATAAATAAATTGCATAAGATCAATTTTTGTGATACAAGTTTAATGCACTTGTGAAAATATTCTTTTAGGTCAAAGAACGGAGTGGTCCAATGATAAAGTTCGACTCGACTCTACTCGTTCAGTTTGCGAACATCCTCGTGGTGATGGTAATCCTGAACTTTTTTCTCTTCAAACCTGTACTCAAGGCTATCGAAAAAAGGCGAAAGACTATAAGCTCCCTTTTCGAGAAAGCCGGCGACGTGAAGCAGGAAACGGTCAAGCTGGAAAAGACCTATGATGAAGAGACGAAGGAGCGGCGAAAACCGATCCTCGAAGTTCGCGACACCTCCATGGCCGAGGCCCATAACGTGTCTCAGGCGATCATCGACAAGGCGAGAAAAAACCTGGCCGATGAGCTTGCGCGTTTTAAGGCGGAGATAGGCGGAGAGACCACGAGGCTCCGTGGCGCCCTCATGGCGGACGTGGAAAAGCTCGCGGGCGAGGCAGCGCAAAAGATTCTGAAAAGGAGCGTCTAACCATGCATCTCTCGGAACCGTTGAAATGGACCTTCCAGATCGCCAATTTTCTCATTCTCGTGGGATTACTCGTGAAGTTCGGCGCAAAACCCTTCAAGGAATTCTTTCTGAACAGACATAACAGGGTCAAGGAGCAATTGGAAGAAGCCGACCGGCTCGTGAGCGAAGCCTCCGCAATGAAAAGCGAGTACGAGGCGAGGCTTGCCAGGCTCGATTCTGAAATCGACGCATTCAAGGCAAAAGTAGCCGAAGAGACTGCCAGGGAAAGCCAGAAACTCCTCGAAGAGGGCCGCGCCTTTGCCGCCAGGATTCAGGAGCAGGCGAGAATGACCTACGAGCAGGAGCTGAGAGAGGTCGCGGGCAAAGTAAAAGGGGAGATCGCGAAACTCGTGATGGAGAAGGCGGAAACCCTCGTGACGGAACGATTCGGCAAAGGCGACAACGATAAGATGGTCGAAGAGTTCATAGAAAAGCTAAGGAGTTTAAATTGATACACCAGTCCATCGCCAGGAAATATGCACGGGGCCTTTTCAATGTAGGAGAAAAGGACGGGAAGTTCAGGGATTATCTTGAAGAGCTCACCTCGATCGTGACCCTTTTCCAGAAAGAAGAGAAGCTCGGGAGGGCGCTCATGCTGCCTATCCTCGAAGTGGAAAAGAGGAAAGAGCTCCTCTCCGACGTCGTGAGGGCTATGGGCATTTCCGCGCCGGTCTCCAATATACTCGCCATGCTCATGGAGAGGAACAGGATGACCTATCTGCCCATGATGAAAGAAGCCTATTCCGATCTCGTGGACGAGAAGGAAGGAAAGGTGAAGGGCACCATATGGTCCGCCTTCCCCCTGGACAGCGCGATGCTGGCCCGGATCGCAGAGGTCCTCAAAGAAAAGTGGCAGAAGACGGTAATCCTCAATCCGGTGGAAGATAAAAGCCTCCTCGGAGGCATAAAGATCAACGTGAACGGCACTATCATAGACGGCAGCGTCAAAAGGCAGCTTGAGACATTGAAGGAAAATATTCTGAAGGAGTAAATTCGATGGAGATCAAAGCAGACGAGATTAGCAGGATCATTGAGCAGAAGATTTCGGGTTTCGAGAGAGAAGTGGATCTTCAGGAAACCGGCGTGATCATCTCTATAGGTGACGGTATCGCCAGAATATATGGTCTCGAGAATGCCATGGCCGGCGAGCTGCTGGAATTTCCTCACGGCATTACAGGGATGGTGCTCAACCTCGAAGAGGATAATATAGGCGCCGTCATTTTTGGAGAAGACTATAAGATCAAGGAAGGCGACCTGGCCAAGAGGACCGGAAGGATCGCCCAGGTGCCCGTGGGCGAAGCCCTCGTGGGCAGGGTGGTGGACGGCCTCGGAGTGCCCATTGACGGCAAGGGTCCCATCGAGGCGCAGGAATACCGGAACGTCGAGCAGACCGCACCGGGCGTCGTAGTGCGCCAGCCCGTGAAGGAGCCGATCCAGACAGGCATCAAGGCCATCGACTCCATGATCCCCATAGGAAGGGGCCAGAGGGAGCTGATCATCGGCGACCGTGGTACGGGAAAAACGGTCATCGCCATCGATACGATCATCAACCAGAAGGGCAACAATGTCTTCTGCATCTATGTGGCCATCGGACAGAAGCGCTCCTCCGTGGCACGGACCGTCGACCTTCTCACTAAATACGGCGCCATGGAATATACGACAGTAGTGGCGGCAACCGCGAGCGACTCCGCTCCCCTTCAGTACCTGGCGCCCTTCGCAGGTACTTCCATGGGCGAATATTTCCGTGACTCGGGAAGGCATGCCCTCATCGTCTACGATGATCTTTCAAAGCACGCCGTGGCATACCGGCAGTTGTCCCTGCTGCTGAGGCGTCCGCCTGCGAGAGAGGCCTACCCGGGCGACATCTTCTATCTCCATTCGAGGCTGCTTGAAAGGTCGGCCAAGTGGGACGACGCCCATGGCGGCGGCTCTCTTACGGCCCTTCCCATTATCGAAACCCAGGCCGGCGACGTATCCGCATATATTCCCACGAACGTCATCTCCATTACGGACGGCCAGATCTACCTTGAGCCCGAGCTTTTCTATGCCGGAGTAAGACCTGCGATCAACGTGGGTATTTCCGTATCGAGGGTCGGCGGCAACGCCCAGATCAAGGCCATGAAGCAGGTGGCCGGAAGACTTCGCCTCGACCTCGCCCAGTACCGCGAGATGGCTGCCTTCGCGAAGTTCGGAAGCGACCTCGACAAATCGACCCAGGCGCTGCTCGCCAGGGGCTCCAGACTCACGGACCTTCTGAAGCAGGGCCAGTACTCGCCGATTCCCGTCGAAAACCAGGTGGTCCTCCTCTATGCAGCGGCGAACGGCTTCATCGACCTCTATCCTGAGACTGCTCTCAGAAAATATGAAGATCAGTTAAAGGCCTTCGTGGAAAAAGAGCATTCCGGACTCCTCAAGGATATCCGCGAGAAGAAAGAGATCACGTCCGCGATCGAGGAGAAACTGGAGAAAGCGCTTAACGCCTTTAAAGCGGTCTTTACCTACTAAATCATTAGGGACGCGAGATGGCAACTCTAAGGGATATTAAGAGAAAAATAAGCAGTATCGACAGCACCCAGACTATCACACGGACCATGAAGATGGTTTCGGCATCCAAGCTGCGCAGAGCGCAGGCGGAGCTCGAGAAGACGAGAGCCTATGCGCTCAAGATGGAAGACCTCGTGAGGAGGGTGGCCCAGAAGCTTCCCGCGGGTAGTCATCCGCTGCTCACTCCGAGAGAAATCATCAACAAGGTGCTCATCGTCTCGATCGCCTCCGACAGGGGGCTGGCCGGCGGCTTCAATACGAATGTCAGCCTGGCCGCCCAGAATTTCGCCCTTCAGAACAAAGACAAGTACGATCGCATCGCGGTCTACGTCATAGGAAGAAAGGCGAAGGACTACCTTCAGAGAAGGAAGGTCGACATCGCAAAAGAGCTGACCGACATCAAGAAGGTGGACCAGGGCCTGGTGGATACCCTTGGGACCGAGCTTATCGATCTTTATCTCGGTGGAGAGTTCGATAAGGTCTACCTCTCCTATACGCGGTTCATCACCCCTATCAAGCAGGAAATCATGTTCGACGAGTTCATCCCGTTGAGCATGGGTGAGGCCGCCCAGGGCGACGACACGGGGGATTACCTCTATGAGCCGTCGCGGGAAGGGATCGTAGAGGCCCTTATTCCGAAATACATCAGCACGAAGATCTATTACGCCCTGATCGAATCTCAGACGTCGGAACACGCGGCGCGAATGGCGTCCATGGAGAATGCGACGAGCAACTGCGGCGAGATAGTGAAATATCTCACCCTCGTCTATAACAAGAGAAGACAAGAGAGCATAACCAGCGAAATGATGGACATCGTTGGCGGTGCGGAAGCCTTGAGAGGAACTTAATAAGGAGGACGGCATATGAGCACGGAGGTACAGGGAAAGGTTGTCCAGGTAATAGGAACGGTCGTCGATATCAGATTTCCAGCCGACAACCTTCCACCCATATATGGTGCTGTATATATCACCAATCCGACAATTAACGATAAGCCCGATAACCTTGTTCTGGAAATAGCCCAGCATGTGGGCGACAGCGTGGTTCGGTGCATCGCCATGGAGACTACTGACGGGCTGCTCCGCAGTCAGCAGGCGACATACAAGGGAACCCAGATTACGATCCCCGTGGGGAAAGAGATCCTGGGCCGGGTGCTCAATGTCATCGGTAATCCCGTGGATGGCCAGGGCGAGGTGAAAACCGCCATGACCTATCCGATCCATAGGGCCGCACCGATTCTCACCCAGCAGAACACGAAAGTCGAGCTCCTCGAGACGGGCGTGAAGGTTATCGACCTCCTCGAACCCTATTCCAAGGGCGGAAAAGTCGGCCTCTTCGGCGGCGCCGGCGTGGGCAAGACAGTCGTTATCATGGAGATGATCCATAACATCGCCATGCACCACGGCGGCATCTCGGTATTTGGCGGCGTGGGTGAGAGAACGAGGGAAGGTAATGACCTCTGGCTCGAGATGAAAGGCTCAGGCGTTCTCGACAAGACAGCCCTTATCTACGGACAGATGACGGAAGTCCCGGGCGCAAGGGCGAGGATCGGGCTCACCGCTCTGACCGCAGCGGAATATTTCAGGGATGAGGAAGGACAGGACGTGCTCCTCTTCATCGACAACATATTCAGATTCACCCAGGCAAACTCCGAGGTATCGGCCCTTCTGGGAAGAATGCCGTCGGCCGTGGGTTACCAGCCCACGCTGGCAACCGACCTTGGCGAGCTCGAGGAGAGGATCACCTCGACGCTCAAAGGATCGATCACATCGGTTCAGGCGATCTACGTGCCTGCAGATGACCTTACCGACCCTGCGCCGGCAACGACATTCGCCCATCTTGACGCGACCACGGTTCTTTCCCGTCAGATCTCGGAGCTCGGCATCTATCCCGCAGTCGACCCCCTCGACTCGACAAGCCGTATTCTCGATCCCCTGATCGTAGGCGAGGAGCACTATGCGGTGGCCCGTGAAGTGCAGAGGATCCTCCAGAAATATAAAGATCTTCAGGACATCATCGCCATCCTCGGTATGGACGAGCTGTCGGAGGAAGACAAACTCGTAGTAGCAAGGGCCAGAAGGATCCAGAGATTCCTGTCCCAGCCCTTCTTTGTTGCCGAGCAGTTTACCGGTACGCCCGGCAAATACGTGGCCCTGAAAGATACGATCCGCGGCTTCAAGGAGATCGCGGAAGGAAAGCATGACGATCTGCCTGAGCAGGCTTTTTACATGGTCGGAACCATCGAGGAAGCGGTCGAGCAGGCAAAAACCCTTATGGGGGCATAATAGTGAACAGTCTCAGCCTTGAAGTGATAACTCCTGAAAGGGTCGTGGTGAGAGATGAGGCGGAAATTGTAGAGGCCCGCGGCGCACTCGGTGACTTCGGAATTCTTGCGGGACATATTCAGTTCCTCACCACGATCGAAATAGGCGAAATACGATACGTGAAAGACGGGGTGGTAAAAAGCCTCGCCACAAGCGGCGGATTCTGTGAAGTCCATGACGACAAAGTGACGCTTCTTGTCGATACCGCTGAATTCGCCCATGAGATCGATGTTGATCGGGCGAAAAAGGCCCTCAGCCGGGCCGAGTCGGCACTGAAGGAGCTTTCCCAGGAAGAAGAGGAGTACCGGAGGCACGAGTTGGCCCTCATGAGGGCGATCGCAAGGATCAGCGCGGCATCCGGGAACCAGTAGTCCTTCCGTTGTCCCGGGGGAAGGACCGATTATAACGGTCATAACGAGCGAATGGAACGGCGGAGGCGATTCACCTCCGCCGTTATTTCTCTCCGGCCCCTCGGAAGTGCGCTTCACGATTGAAAAATCATTTCAGTTATTTTTCATCGGATATAGTGAAAATCTCCGCAGAAACGCTTAAGTTAAGAAAGGATCGGGCCGTCGGGTTTCCCGCGTTCTCTCCTTCGGGCTCTTGACTAGGTTCGGTCTCATCTGCTAGCATTGATTAATTATAAAATGTATAGAGAATATTTCGGCCTCAAGGAGAATCCCTTTTCCATTGCTCCGGACCCCCACTATTTTTATCTGAGCGAGGGGCACCGGGAGGCCTTGGCCCATCTCGTCTACGGGATCGAAAGCGACGGGGGCTTTATCCTGCTCACCGGAGAGGTGGGGACGGGAAAGACCATGGTCTGTCGCTGTCTCCTAGAGCAGATGCCGGATAATAGCGACATTGCTTTCATTCTCAATCCCAAGCTGACAGTCCCCGAGCTCCTTGCCACCATGTGCGATGAATTCGGGATAGCCTATCCTGAAGGAACAGTCAGCAACAAGGTATTCATCGACGGCATCTACAGCTATCTCCTGGAAACGAACGCCAGGGGGCGGCGGGCGATCCTGATCGTGGAGGAGGCTCAGAACCTGAGCGTAGAAGTCCTGGAGCAGGTGCGGCTGCTCACCAATCTCGAGACGAACGAACGCAAGCTTCTCCAGCTCATCATGCTCGGTCAGACCGAGCTTCGTGACATGCTGGCCCGGCCCGAGCTGAGACAGCTCTCCCAGCGGATTACCGCGCGGTACCATATGGGCCCCCTAGCAAAAAAGGAGATATCGAAGTACGTACGGCACCGGCTTAAGGTGGCGGGAATGACAAGGGGCACCCTCTTTACCGAGAAGGCCATGGGACTTCTCTGCCGTGTGAGCGGCGGGATCCCCAGGCTGATCAACGTGATTTGTGACCGGGCCCTGACCGGCGCCTATGTAGAGGACAAGGATAAGGTGGACAAAAAGATCCTTCTCAGGGCGGCACGGGAGGTTTCCGGCGAAAATCTGTGGTGGCGGCCCCTGTTCCGGACTCATTGGAAGACCGGATTCATGTATGCCGCCATTCTCGTGATCCTGGGCGTAGGCGCATTCTACGTCTCATCGAAAAATACCATTTCTGCCCCGACCGCGTCCCCGGCGGTATCGTCGTCCCCGGCAAAGGCAGCGCCCGCGACAGCCGCTCCTGTTCCAAAGCCCTTCAGCCTTGAAATACCACCCACCCTTACGGGTGCACAGGCAGGCCATGTGGTCCGTCAGGCCCTGTTCGGGATGTGGGAAATCTCCTACGACGCCGGCGACAGCCGCTCGGTCTGCCGGCAGGCGAGTTCACAGGGAATCAGGTGTACCGAGGAGAGAGGGACATTGAGCAGCCTGCGCAGGTTTAACAGGCCCGCGCTCCTCACCCTCCGCAATGGGAAAGGGGGCGGTGAGTACGAGGTCCTCGTCACTGCGCTCAAAGGTGAGACTGCCGACGTCAGGGTGGGCAACGACAGCGGAGAGGTTCATTTGAATGAGCTCCTGCCCCGGTGGAGCGGTCAATATCTCATCCTCTGGCGACCACCCTCAGGCTACGAAGCCGATGTGGCGAAAGGCAGCAGCGGGCCCCTGGTGGCATGGATCGACCGGCAATTGGCGCTTCTTGAGGGGCGGACGGTACGCCCCGGTCGCGAACCCGTGTATGATAAGGAGATGGAAAGACAGGTGACGAAGTTTCAAACCACGGTCGGGCTTACGGCCGACGGTGTCGCAGGGGCCAAGACCATCCTGTGCCTTATGGATGCGGCCGGAGCCGGAGGACCTTCTCTCGGTGCGCGGAGGACGACCAGGTAAAAATGTCATATATCCTCGAAGCATTAAAGAAGCTGGAACAGACACAGCGGCACGAGGAGCACGGCCGCGTCGCGATAAGTTTCCAGGGACACCCATACCGTAAGGAATCTCGGAGACCACGGGTCTGGCTTTACATTCTTTCCACAATACTCGTACTTAATATGGGATTTTTCGCATGGTGGATCGGTCCCTGGAGGGCAGGCTCCCAAGGGGCCGGCGTCAAAATTGCCGTGGATAGTTCGCCCGGTCCTGTAAAAGGGACTGAAGAAGGGGTCACGCGGATCAATGGGAAAGAAGTCCCAAGCCGTCTTGCGCCCTCGAAGGAGAGCCGTACCGCACAAGCTTCGTCCAGGGCAACGCCTTCTCCCCCGATTCCCGAAGCGAAGCGCCCGTCAGAGGCGAGCCGGCAATCCCCTCCTCTCGCGCTCAACGAGGCGTCTACGGGGGTGGAGCCCAAACCGCCTCCCGGAGGGAAAGTATTCACCCTTTCCGAACTTCCCTCAATGGTGGGGGGCACCCTGCCGGAGCTCAGGATGTCGCTCCACTATTATATCGCCGAGCCCCGTTCACGCTTCGCGAGAATCAATGATGTGACCCTTAAGGAGGGCCAATATTTAAATGAAAGCCTTAAACTGGACGAGGTCACCCGCTCCGGCGCCATAATGAATTACAAAGGGTGGCGGTTTCTCGTTCCCATAGCCGTCCCCTGAAATCCGGGAGAGCGGAGGCTTGATTTCCCTCTACCGCTTCTCCTCCCTGTTCACGCCTACCCATTCCCGCCATGTGGAGCCGCCGGTGTTCTTTTCCCAGTCTGTCTCAAAGTTTGCGGCAAAAAAGCCGTAAAGCTTCTCCATAAGACGGACCCAGCCCGACTCGTAGTCAAACTTAAGGAGATCTTCGAGAAAGGGGACGATCTCGCCGAGCTTCTCCTTCGGGATGTATGCCCGCGCCTTAAGATCGATAGAGCGTTTCAACGCCTCGGGCGACAAGGCGTGAGCGGTGAGCATGGCCACCCTGAATCCCCGTTTCACCGCAATATCAAGAAGGTCGAACCCCCGCACGCCCATGATGTCGAGGACTACCACATCATACTCTTTGGACTTGAGGAGCTTCGCCGCGTCCTCGTAGTTCGTGGCCTTTTCAAAGGTCGCATGAGGGCACGCAAACATGATTTCCTCGTTGAGAACGTTCAGCACATCGGGCTCGTCGTCTACTGCCAGAATCCTTTTCCCATCCAGAATAGAATCGCTCATTTGTTTCCTCCTTTTTACGAAAGAACGTCCGCTCTCACTATTCGCTTCTCAACCCTTGCTCCGGCGCCGGCATAACGTCCGACGACGGACACGCAAAGGCCACATTCAAAATGAAACACAGGAGAAGAAAAAATGCAAGGGCCATAACCCCTTTGTTCTTAAAAGAGTCCAAAACGGTTTGCCCAATACCGGCCTATGTCATTGAAGCAACAGGCGAAACAACGATGCCCCAGATTTACCTTGTGAAAAACTATTTCAGTCCATCGGAGCCTGTACGCTACATAACTATCTGCATAGGGGAGTTTGGGGAGACCATTGTGACGTACGCAACTACGTTCTCCCTCGGTCCTAAACGCTTAACACACCTTAAAACCAAGAGGTGAAGCCGGTTGGGGGGGGTATGGTCGGGCTGCGGGGATTGTTCCTTCCGCTCCGCCTGCTCCGGTCCTGGACCCAACACGCTCCCGGGCTCCTCGCGCTCAGTGCGCAGTTTGTTTTTGGGGCAGGGCGCTTTGGTCGTCCGCAAACCGACTGGTCTTGCCGGACCCGATCCACCTATCCGGCGCGCGTGCCGGCTACGCCGCCACCGGAGCCCTCCGCTGCAGGGTCCCTCAGGCCCTCCACAAGTCGCTCCAGGAACACCCCCCGCAGCCCGACCATCTGGAAGTTTTGGGGAGTAGCGACAATGTGGGAAATCACTCTTGCACATACATGTCCAGCTTATGGCCTTTTGGCCATGATTACAAATTATGGGGAGAAATTTTGATTCTTTTGATCCGGCTGCTATTTATGAAAAAAACAAGACCTGACGCTGAGAAGCCCCGAGGTAGTTATATAATTATGCCCGTTCCCTTGTGCTCCCCATTTCGTGGCACCTTCAGTGTTCTTTACGGCCTTTTGATTTGGGCTAATATACTCTTCACCACTTTCACCGTTTGCGGGGCACCGAGCACTTGTTCCAGAATATTTAGAAACTCCTCTTCATCGCCAGCGATTAGACCCCTAGGGGGATCGTCCACGAGAGGATTGCCTATTTCACTTAAAACATGCTTGCGCGTCTCTTCGCTTACCGTTATTGTCACAGGGTAGAGGTTCATATCATTGGTGATAGTCAAAAGGTGGTACGAGTATTCAATGGTTCGACTGTGAATGATAAACTGATACACGAATTTATCGGTAGGCACCTTGGGCCTCGCAACTTCGCCAGTCAGAAGGTTTCTTGTTTTTTGTCCCAAGAGAGAAGCTTGTTCTCTGAGCACCGTCACCGGGGCTCTGAGATCCGAAACATCAGTGAGGCTTTCGGGCCAAAGGTCTTTCATTCTGATACCTCCTAATTAAATGTCAAGTTTGAACAGGATTGGCAAGTGATCAGACCCCTTAGGTAATCCGGTTTCCGAAAGGAGCGAGTGCGCGCCGTCCGACTCCAAAATCCTAAGTTCATCCGCTATGAAATTGTCCAACAACTCAGGCCTAATCAACACCTGATCAAATATATTCCAAAAGAACACTTTATGCTCCGCATTGTTGTAGTAATAGGTACCCGGCGGACCAGGCGTCCGGTCTCCAAAAAAATTCCACATTGGATTGTAGAAAAAAGGATAATCTTCTCCCTGAACAGTTCTGGCAATCCTTCGGGCTATTTTACTGCTCATGACACCGTGCAGGCCGTTCGCGCTTACCAAGCCATCATGAAACGGGTTCATATTAAGATCACCAACCAAAACTGTTCGTTTATGTCCTGCGTCTTTCTCGGCCCTCTTTATCTGTGACGATAAGCGGGTGCTTTCAAACGCTTGGCTTTCTCCGCTCCAATGAAGTCTGCTCGGAAAATGGTTCACAGCCAGCAAGAACTCTGTGCATCCGGGTAAATTGACTTTTCTTATGGTCAGCCGCTCAGACTCGAAAAATGGTTGCAGATAATCCCCGCTGAACCTTGAAAAAATCTTAATGTCTTTGCATCCAATGCCATCCGAAAAATAATACCCGTTGTCACCCGCAGTATTTAACTTATATAGTAAGACGCTATCATCAATCGTGGATTCGATAAGCATCATTACATCAATATCAAAATTTATGCAAATATTGACAACTTTTTGCTGAATAGGCTTCCTGTTTAAATTCCAGAAAAGAAAGGTTAACATTCAGTTTACACTAGGATACGGGGGACGATCGTGTAATGTGACATTTGGTACTCCCCAGTACAACCGCATTATGCCCCTTTCATATAAGTATTCGTCTATTGTGGTCCATTCCGATCAAAATTTCAAGCAAAATTGGTGGCTGCTGTTGTATGCTGCATGAAAGCGGCATACCAGCCCGCCGGTGCCAGAGCCACGACTACAGGAAGTTAGAATGTCTCATCGGTGAAAAGAGCAGTTCCCCAGATTCAGTTCACGGGGACGGGAGGGTTTCATACTCACCGCGCCTTGCGAGCACTGTTGGGTCACCCACTTGGTGAGGAGGAACGTTCCGAAGGACGGTCACTCATGTCTGAGGAGGTACGACGAGTTGGGTGACCGAGTGCTCGACGAACCTTAGTGGGTAACAGGCGCAGCCGAAGCGGGGAGTATGGAGCCCTCCCGGCCCCGTGGTCTCCCAACCGGCTTCACATTGGGCTAGTACCATTGCAAGCAGTATGTCCTTATGCCCTCATTACCTTTTTAATTGACATTGACCGCGCAAGAAAATAGAGTGTACTCATAGATTATGCTCGGTTTTGCGGATATATGGGTTGTTTTGGGATACTGCGCTACCTTGGGCTCCGTGCTTTTTTGCCTTGTCTACGGCATCGTCTGCCGGCACAAGGGCACGGAGGAGAAGGACGGGGATTACCGCGAGGAGATCCGCTGGGAGCGTGAAGAAATCGACTTGATCGAAAAGCTCCCTTAAGGCGCCCGTGGCCTACCTTATCACCTTCATCATCCTCTATCTCGTGGTGACCATCTATTTGGGGTATGTGGGGTACCGGAGGACCACCACCGTATCCGATTACCTCCTTGCGGGAAGGAGTGTCCATCCCGTGACCATGGCTCTTTCCTACGGCTCCACCTATATCTCCACCTCGGCGATCATCGGTTTCGGCGGGATAAGCGCCCTCTACGGCTTCAGCATGATGTGGCTCGCCTTTCTCAATATAATGGTAGGCGTATTTGTTGCCTTCGTGGTCTTCGGGAAGAGGACGAGAAAGATGAGCAAATCTTTGGACGCCCACACCTTCCCCGAGCTCCTGGGGAGAAGGTACGATTCGCGCTTCGTCCAGGGCTTCTCGGCCCTCGTGATCCTCATATTCATGCCCCTCTATTCGGCTGCCATCCTTACCGGCATCGCCCGATTCGTCGAGGTCTACCTCAATGTGCCCTTCGCCACCGCCTATCTGGTATTTCTCCTCATTACCGCATGTTACGTGATATGGGGCGGCTTGAAAGGGGTCCTCTATACCTCGGCATTCCAGGGACTCATCATGATCGCCATGATGATGGCCATCGGAATCACGACTTATGCGGCTGCAGGGGGAATCATCGACGCCCACCGGTCGCTCACGAGCCTTGCCCCGCTGGTGCCGGCAGCCCTCATCGAATCAGGCCACAGGGGTTTCACGGCCATGCCCGCATGGGGGTCGCCGCTGTGGTGGTACGTCGTCACCACCATGATCATGGGCGTGGGCGTAGGGGTGATAGGCCAGCCCCAGCTCAACATACGGTTCATGACATTGAAAAGCGACCGGGAGCTTAACCGGGCGATCCCCTTTACCGCCTTCTTCATTCTTCTTTCGACGGGCATTGCCTTCATGGTCGGGGCCCTCACGAACGTGAGCTTCTACAATAATTACCTCGGCCTGGCCATCCAGGAAGTGCAGGGGAATGTAGACAAGATCATCCCTCTTTTTATCGAGCGCTTCTATCCCCCCTGGTTCGTCGCCCTCTTTCTCGTCACCCTCATGGCCGCGGCCATGAGCGCAAACAGCAGCCAGTTCCACACCCTCGGCACGTGCCTCTCGAGGGATATTTTCGAGCAGGCCCTTCTGAAAGGAAAATCGGTGGCGGAGACCACCATCGTCACGAGGATCGGCATTGTCTTCAGCATCTTTGCCACCCTGATTCTCGGGCTCATCCTCCCTGAAGGCAGCGTCGCCATGGCAACCGCGCTCTTCTTCAGCCTTTCGGGCTCCACCTTTATCCCCGCCTATCTCTTCGCCCTTTATTGGAAGAGGGGCACCAAGGCGGCCGCCAAGGCGAGCATCGTGAGCGGCTTCTGCTCATCTCTTATATGGATGGTTTTTTTTCATGAAAACGAGGCGAAGTGGCTGGGCCTGAGCAGGGCTTTTTTCGGAAAAGAGACGCTCGCCGGACTTCCATGGTCCATGATCGATCCCCAGGTTATCGCCCTTCCTATCGCAATGATCGTCTTTGTGGCGGTATCCCTTTCCACCCGCCCGGTAAAGGAAGAGACGATACGCGCCGCTTTCCGGCACATCTAGGTCCAACTCTAACTCAAAGCGTTCTCTTTGAGTACGCCTCCAGTATGTTCCTTCTTGCCGCCTCGAAATCATCTTGATAGAGGGAATCTGCATAATGGGGGCCTTCCCAATTGAATCGCGTGATGTAGCTCGCACAGCGAGCGCGACCAACAGTAGGCGCCTTAGGCGGGGGGAGGCTCGCTCAGCTTTGCTGAGAGAGGGGGCGACGTGAGTCCCATTCAACAGCACTTAGAGTTGGAGTATGTGCGGTCTATCTGCCCATTAAAATAGGGTCTTTCACCCCTGCTTCCTCGAACCCTTTTTTTCTGAGGAGACAGGCGTGGCACTTGCCGCAGGGGGGAGACATCCCCTCGTAGCAGGTGTGGCTCAAGCCGAGAGCCTCCATGCATCCGGGCAGGGAGAGGGCGAGGAGGACCGTCTCTTTCTTGCTCATGGAGATGAGAGGGGCATGGATTGTGATTTTCCCCTCGAGACCCTGGCGCAGGGTCTCTTCCATGAGACGGATAAACTCGGGTCTGCAATCCGGATACCCGCCGTAGTCGACGGCGGATACCCCGATCACGAGGTCTTCGATTCCCCTCACGAAGGCGCGGTTTGCCGCAACCGTCAGAAAAAGGATATTACGGCAGGGGATAAAGGTATCTTCGATGCCGCCGGGGAGCTCTTCCGCACTCTCATAATGTTCCACCGGGCGCCCGGTATCGATAAGAGGGCTCGTGCTCTCCATGAGTCCTTTCATATCGATGACCTCGAACTCCTTTACTCCGGCAAGACGTGCGATGGCTTCCGCCGCATCGATCTCCCTTCTATGGCGCTGCCCGTAATCGAAGGTGACTGCGTGGATATGGGTGAAGTGTTCTTTGGCCCAGTAGAGGCAGGTGGTCGAATCCTGACCGCCGCTCAGGACTACCAGGCAGTTTTGCGCGATATCAGGCGTGTGCATGAGAATACCTCTATTCAGTCGGCTACGAGGAAGGGATTGAAGCGGGTATCGTAATCGTAGGCGTCCACCCCTTCCTTTTCCTTCAGAAATCTCACCACCTTGTACGTCAAGGGGGTAACCGCCGCTTCATAGGCGGATTTTACAAGCCATTGGGCCAATATGGCGGAGGCCAGGGCCGAAGCGGGCATGTGTCCCACAAAGGCAAGGGTCATGAAGACGAGGGAATCGAGGCCCTCCCCCACCACGGTGGAGCCGATGGTCCGGGTCCACAGCCAGCGCCCGCGGGTGGCGATCTTCATTTTTGCAAGGATGAGGGAGTTGGCAAACTCCCCCACGAGATAGGCGATAAAAGAGGCCCCGAGGATGCGGGGGGTATAGCCCAGGATTCTCTCGTACGCCGCCTGACCGTCCCAGAAAGGCGCGGCAGGCAGGACCTGCCCGATCCATATGGCCACCACTACTATAAGATTACAAAGGAATCCAAGCCAGATCACCCGGCGCGCCGTTCTATACCCATACACTTCCGTGAGCACGTCCCCGAAGACATAGCTCAAGGGGAAGATCACGATAGCCGCGGTGAGAGGTAGGCCGAAGACAAAGATCAGTTTGGCGGCGATTATGTTGGAGGCGATAAGACAGGTCAAAAAGACGGCGACCACGAGTATGAACCATAAAGAATAGCCCTGGGGGCCGCCGGGTGCTTGTTTTTCCTGTCGGGTCTCGCCCATATCTCCTCCGGATAAAGATATAATATAGCAGGTTTGGACAGGATTTTAAACCGGGGTGGTGCAGACGAAGAGAACACCGTGTCTGGTCAGGTGACTGGCGAAGACGGGCCGGCTGACCCCGGGTGGGTCTAATGGCCGCCCCCGCGTCCAGGTTTTACAAAAATAGATAGAAATGATACTATATAAGCCTCATATCGTAAGGGAAGTGGTGAGGTTACGGTGTTTGAACAAGGCGTTCAGACCACACGTCGTGGTGTGAACGTTTTTTTTGTCGAGCTCCCGATCTTCTCCCGGGTAAGGGCAGACGAACAACGGGGGCGTGCGTGGTGTGGCCCTCTTTTCAGCATGGGACATAAAGGAGTCTTATGGAAGAACAAAAGGCATCGCTCCTGGACCAACGGCGATATTGGGTAGGTTTTTTTGTCCTCCTGTCCCTGCTCCTTATCGTAGGAGGATTCTTCTTCTATCGCACAGAGGCGGATCGTATCAGACTGGAAAAATATCACGAGCTGAAAATCATCTCGGCACTTAAGGGTTCCCAGATAGGGGAATGGAGGAAGGATCGGCTTGCCGATATCTCGAGGGACCTGCAAA
This sequence comes from Syntrophorhabdaceae bacterium, assembly GCA_036504895.1. Classification (NCBI taxonomy): domain Bacteria; kingdom Pseudomonadati; phylum Thermodesulfobacteriota; class Syntrophorhabdia; order Syntrophorhabdales; family Syntrophorhabdaceae; species Syntrophorhabdaceae bacterium. The sequence goes on along the minus strand of DASXUJ010000111.1, from coordinate 17,244 downwards.
GTCCGTTTCTCACCGAAGCGGTGAATATCTTTTGTCGAAATTCCGGCAATGGACGGCTGAAAGAGAAGCTACGGCTGCAACTCAGGGCGTATCTGGAGCATGCCGTGTATGCGGATGTCCTTCTCGTTGCACCGGACGGCCGACGCATTATATTCTCCACAAGCGAGCAGCCGGAACCCGTCGAGCCTGAGGAGACCCTTGCGATACGGCAAAGCGTGCGTTCCGGGGTCCCGGTCTTAAGCGACCTCTACCGAGCCAAAAACGGCAAAATCTATATGGATCCCATAGGGGCCATAAAAGGCGCTGACGGCAAGGCCATTGCAGTTCTGGCTTTTCGGACTGACGCGGCGACTTTTCTCTACCCTCTTATCGAATCCTGGCCAACCCCCAGTCGAACCGCAGAAACCCTTCTCGTGGGCCGGGACGGGAGCGATGTCCTTTTCCTGAACACCCTTCGTCACATGTCCGGAACCGCGCTCAGATTGCGCCTGCCCCTCACCGGAACCGATATGCCCGCGGTGCAGGCGGTTTTAGGAAAGCAAGGCATGTACCTCGGGAAGGATTACCGGGGGAAGCAAGTGCTTGCCGATTTGCGCCCCATTACCGAATCACCCTGGTTTATGGTGGCGAAGGTGAACGCTCACGAGATTCTCGCCGAGGCCCGCTTTCGAGCCGGGGTCATCACGTGTACGGTCCTCCTCCTCATTGGCTGTGCAGCGGCGGTGACCGCCTATATCTTCCGTCACCGCCAGGCGGGCCTCTATCGGTCATTGTACCATCTCGAGCGGACCGAGCGCGAGTCCCAGGAGCTGTTCCGAACTACCCTTTACAGCATCGGTGACGGGGTTATCACCACCGATGCCCTCGGTCTTATAAGACACATGAACCTCGTGGCAGAGGAGCTTACCGGTCAAAACGAGGCAGATGCCCAGGGGAAACCCCTCGAGGAAGTATTCCGCATTATCAACGAGAAGAGCCGAAGAGTTGTGGAGAACCCGGTTGAGCGCGTGCTGAGAGAAGGCCGGGTAGTGGGGCTCGCAAATCATACCCTTCTCATTGCACGTGATGGCGCGGAGCGGCCCATTGCGGACAGCGGCGCCCCGATCCGTGACGAGCGTGGTGTGATCATGGGCGTGGTGCTGGTATTCAGGGACCAGACCAGGGAGAGGACGCTGGAGAGGACGCTTCAGGAGAGCGAAGAAAAATACCGGGAATTCTTCACCACCTCCCGTGACTGTGTCTTCATCTCCCGTCCTTACGGGCAATGGATCGATTGTAATGATGCGGCCCTGGAACTTTTCGGATATGAGAGCAGAAATGAATTCCTCGAGGCGCCAGTCGCGGGTTTCTATGAAAACCCGGAAGAGCGCGCACCGCTGCATCGCCTTATCCAGGAAAAAGGGCATGTGAAGGAACACCCCCTTCGGCTGAAGCAAAAGGACGGGACGATCATGGATACCCTTGTCACCGCCGCGGCGATAAAAGCCGAAGACGGCTCCGTCAAGGCCTTTGTCGGCACCATCCGCAACGTGAGCGAGCAGAAGAGAATCCAGGAAGCCCTTCGCCAAAGCGAGGAAAAATATCGTCGCCTCTTCGACGACGCCGTTCTTGGAGTATTTCAGTCCACACGGGAAGGGAAGATCATTGCCAACAATCCTGCCCATGCCCGCATGTTCGGCTATTCCTCGCCCGAAGAACTGATTGCCCTCGTATCGGACGCCGCCCGGGACCTTTATGCGGACCCGGCCGCCCGGCCGCCCATTATGGAAATGATAGAACGGGCCGAGGGGCCGGTCCAGGTCGAAAACCTTTACAGACGAAAAGACGGGAGCACCTTTATAGGCAACCTTCACGCATGGCCTGCCCGCAATGATAAAGGGGAACAGATTATAGAAGGCTTCGTTGAAGATATTACCGCCCGGAAACTCGCCGAGGATGGGCTTTACGAGCATAAGGCGCGCCTCGACCTCGCGCTCCGGTCGGCCCGCATGGGGGCATGGAGCTGGGATGGGGCACAAAACCAGCGAGATTTCGACGAGCAGACGTGCCGTCTCATGGGGATCGACCCAACCGTATTCACGGGCGTTGCAGAGGATTTCTTTTGTACCATCCACCCTGATGACCGGGAAAGGGTAAAATCGGCAATGGCCGCGACCGTGGAGCAGAGCGAGCCCTATGAATCCGATTATCGTGTGGTCTGGCCCGATGGAACCGTTCATTATCTTGCGGCGCGGGGACAGCCGTTTTGTGACGATACCGGAAAGCCTCTCAATATTTACGGTATTTTATGGGACATCACGTCCCGTAAGGTCGAAGAGGAGACGGTCAAGGCTTCCCTCAAGGAAAAGGAGATCCTCCTGAAAGAGATCCACCACCGGGTCAAGAACAACCTTCAGGTGATGTCGAGTCTCCTTAACCTTCAGGCCCACCATCTCAATGACCCGCAGGCCCGCAACGCCCTGAGGATGAGCATGGACCGCATCAAGACCATGGCCCTCATCCACGACAGACTTTACCGGTCCGAAGCCCTCTCGCGCATCTATTTCCCGGGATATGTGGGAGACCTCGCCCACGACCTCGTCAGTACCTATTCCATGGGAAAGGCGATAACACTCAATATGGACGTAGACCCCGTGTGGTTCAATATAGATGTTGCCATACCGCTGGGCCTTATCATGAACGAGCTCCTTTCCAATGCCCTCAAGCACGCCTTTCGTGGCGCCAGGGAGGGGGTAATCTCCATCGCTCTGGCAAGGGAAGACGGCCGGATGGCCCTTACCATTACGGATTCAGGGATCGGCTTCCCCGAAGGGATCGATTTCAGGAATACGGCTTCTATGGGGATGCAGCTTGTCGTGACCCTGGTAGAGCAGCTTGACGGCGCCATCGAGCTCATGAATAGTAAAGGCACCGAATTCAAAATCCTTTTCAATCCGGAGATATAACCGCGGGAGCGCCTGCCTTTTTTATTGACATGAGCGGGGCGGCGAACTATTGTGTGGGTATGGCGCCCTTTCGTCTCTTTCCATCATCCCTGCGGAACCGGGTGCGTGGCTCTCGAGGCCGATTGGGGGGCTGAAGAATGGACATCCTGACAGAGCCTCTTTTTCTTTCGCGGTTGCAATTTGCCCTCACTATCATGTTTCATATGCTCTTTCCGACGCTCACCATCGGCCTTGGATTCTATCTCGTGGTTGTGGAGGCGTTCTGGCTCGCGACAAAAGAAGAGATCTATTACCGCATGTATCGCTTCTGGGCCAGGATCTTCGCCATCAATTTCGGCGTAGGCGTGGTCTCGGGTATCGTGATGGAATTTCAGTTCGGCACCAACTGGTCACGGTTCGCGACCATCACGGCCAATGTGTTTTCTCCCCTCCTTTATTACGAAGTGATGGTCGCCTTTTTCCTCGAGGCAGGCTTCTTGAGCATTATGCTCTTCGGATGGAAGCGGGTGCGTCCGGGGGTCCATTTTCTCGCCACGTGCATGGTGTCGGCGGGCTCGATCCTTTCCGCCTTCTGGATTCTGGCGGGCAATTCTTGGATGCAGACGCCGAGCGGGTTCACCATGTCGAACGGGAAGTTCATGGTAACCAACTTTTGGGAAGCGATTTTCAACCCTTCCTTCCCCATCACCTTCAGCCATATGCTGATCGCCTCCTTCGAAACCTCCGTCTTCGCCGTTGCCGGAATCAGCGCCTTTTTCCTGCTCAGAGGAAGCTACGTCCCCTTCTCCCGTCGCTCCATGGGCATGGCGCTCATTATGGCGGCCCTCTTCGCCCCCCTTCAGGTCTTTCTCGGGGACGTGAACGGCCGTGCGGTCGCTTCCAGCCAGCCGGCCAAGCTCGCAGCCATCGAGGCTCACTGGGAGACGAATATCCGGGGAGGCGCGCCTCTTCATCTCTTTGCCATTCCCGACATGGAAAGGGAGACGAATTTTGCCCAGATATCGGTGCCGGATGGGTTGAGCATGCTCATCACCCACACTCTCGAAGGCAGGGTGCAGGGTCTCAAGGAGTTTCCCCGAGGCGACCGTCCTAATTCATTGGTCCTCTTCTGGAATTTCCGGGTTATGGCGGGTATCGGTTTTGTCTTCTTATTCGTCATGGTCTGGGCGGGCATACTGCGGCTGAGGGGCAATCTATTCGAAAATAGGTTATTTCTCCGGGCCCTTATATTCATTCAGCCCCTGGGATGGCTTGCCACGGAGACGGGATGGGTCACGACCGAGGTGGGACGGCAGCCCTGGCTGGTCTATAACCTGGTCAGGACCCCGGACGGCCTTTCTCCTATTCCGGCGGCAAGCGCAATCTGGTCGCTCGCCCTCTTCATCGTAATCTTTATCGTCGTCGGGAGCAGCTACTTTTACTATATCTTCACCATGCTCAAGGGAGGACCGGACCTGACGGGCCCTATCCCCCACGTCGAGAGACCCGCGGGCATGAGATCTTTTGGATCTTCTTCATCGCCGGGAGAGGAGGGGTAAAGGAGAATGGTTCTGATCCACCTTTGGGCCGGGATTATCGGCCTTGCCATGATCCTCTACATTATCCTCGACGGTATCAGCCTCGGAATGGCGCTCCTCTTTCCCCTCGCCGCCGACCCCAAGAAGCGGGCAATCATGACCGAGAGCATCGCCCCTGTGTGGGATACGAACCAAACGTGGCTCGTCTTCGGGGCAGCGGCCATTTTCGCGGCCTTCCCCTCCGTCTACGCGATACTTTCGAGCGCCCTCTACATTCCCCTTATGGCCTTCGTGATGGGACTCATCTTCCGGGGCGTGACCTTTGAATTCAGGACGAATGCAAAGAAAAAAGGTGCATGGGACAGGGCGTTCTTCTTCGGGAGCCTTGTCGCGGTCCTCTCCCAGGGCTTCATGCTGGGCGGGATCCTTTCAGGTATTTCAATCTCACAGGATGTTTTTTCGGGCGGGGCCATGGACTGGCTCAATACCTTTTCCCTCCTTGTCGGCTTCTCCCTCATACCGGGATATGTGATGCTCGCCTCATGCTATCTTATCCTCAAGACCGAAGGGGAGGTACAGGAGCTCGGCTACCGCTATGCCCTGCCCTCGACCTTGCTTGTGCTCTTTTTTATGGCGGTGGTGACCGTGTGGACGCCCTATCATTATCCCCTGGTATGGCAGCATTGGTTTTCCGCCCCCAGGATCCATTTCGTCTGGTCTTTTCCGCTCCTGGGGCTGATATCCGCGTACCTGCTCCTGAAAGCCCTCCACGAGCGGCGCGAGCCGGCGCCCCTGTTATGCGCCTTCGGCCTTTTCCTCTCGGGCTACCTGGGCCTTATCACTTCTCTCTACCCCTACGCGATCCCGCCGACCCTCACCTTTACCGAGGCGGCGGCCCAACCGGAGACGCTCCGTTTTACCCTCTGGGGCGCGGCAATAGTCCTGCCCGTGGTGATCGGCTACGTGGTCTACAGCTATGCGGTATTTCGGGGCAAAGTAGGCGCAGGGCGCTCCTACGAATAAATAAGGGTCGCCGCGCCGTTCCCACCTTACCACTTCTCGTAGTGGATCTTTTCCGGCTTGAACCTGTCCTCCCGGTGCTTCTTCTCTGCCGGGTATCCCAGGGGAATGATGGCGAGGGGCACGACATGGTCGGGCAGAAGGACCAGTTTCCTCATGCCCGCCATTCTCTCTTCGTAAGGATATAAGGTCGTCCAGACCGCGCCGAGTCCCATGGAATGGGCGGCAAGAAGGATATTCATCGTCGCGTTCGAGCAGTCCGGGACCCAGAGACCGGGCACGGCCTCCAGTTTCCTGTTCCCCACCACGAGAATCGCCACCTGGGCAGAGGGGACGTGTGCGGCAAAGGGGCTGATATTAGGAAGCTCCTTTAAAGTGTTCCTGTCCCTGATCACCACAAACTCCCATGATTGCTCGTTTCTCGCGGAGGGGGCGGCCATGGCGGCACGAAGGAGGATTTTGACCGTCTCATCGGAAACGGGAGCGGCGGTGTACTTGCGGATGCTCCGCCGCGTGAAAATGGCAGAGAGAGTATCCATGCCCGACGGTGCGGGCAGAGGGGTCTTCGCCTCAGGAGAATTCAAAGGCATGGACGGTGCTGCCGGAGCCTGGGCGTCGGCAGCGAGGGCAATCCCCGCGAGAAAGATCAATGCCGTTACAGAAATGACTGTCAGTAAACTGGTACCGTATTTCCAAGGTAATTTTGTCATATATCTCCTTTCGCGGGGCCGGTGGCTTGAAATAGGCTCCTGGTATGGTTTTTCCTTTATTTTGCGACAAGGAAGGGAGAATTGCAAGCGAAGGGGGGAATTACAGACTATGGGACGTAAATTCGTTGACAATCCCTCCTCCTTTCCCCTATTCTTAACCATATGCGCTCCCTTCTCTTCATCATCGCCGCATATCTGATCGGCTCCATACCCGTGGGTGTGATACTTTCGAAGATGAAGGGAAAGGACCCACGCTCGGTGGGGAGCGGGAACATCGGTGCCACCAATGTGATGAGGACCGCAGGAAAGGCGCTCGGCATCATCACCCTTATCGGGGACGCCCTGAAAGGCTATATCCCCACCTTTTGCGCCATACACTACGGATTGCCCGAATATATTATTGCCGCCGTCGGTCTGGCCGCATTCCTGGGACACCTCTTTCCTCTCTTTCTCGGCTTCAAGGGCGGCAAGGGCGTTGCCACTGCCCTGGGCGTCTATCTCGCACTGAACCCTCTCGCAATTCTCGGAAGTTTCATTGTCTTTCTCATCGTCCTTCTCAAATGGAGGTATGTCTCCGCGGGTTCCATCGCGGGCACCGTGGCCATGCCTTTCCTCCTGATAGCCCTCAAGGCCCCCGCTATGTACCTTTACCTCTCCATTGTCGTGACCGTGATGATCGTGGTCAAACACCGGGGAAACATCAGGAGACTCGCGGCCGGGACGGAGCATAAGCTGGGCTCATCTAAAAAAATCGCCACAGGGAACTAACGGGTTTTTTCGCTTTAAATTCAACGTAAAGGAGACACAGGGGGTAGAGGACCGCAAGCCCCAGGAGCCAGATCGCATAGAGAGCGGGGAGTCCGTTTCCCCGGGGAAAGAACACGCCGAGCAGGGCGTATAGCCAGAGGTGAAGGAGATAAAAGAAGAGAGGAGCCCTGCCGAAGACGAGCAGGGGGTGGCGCCGATTCTGAAAAAAAGGCTCGATCTTTCTCCACGAAGCCATGAGAAGGAGGTTGATCGCGAGCGCAAGGGCCAGGAAGGAGAGGCTCGGCGGATATTTCACCACGTTCAGGAAGCCCATCCAGCCCGGCGGGACCTCATTCAGATTGCCGAATCCTCCGTGAATGCGGAGCAAAAGAAAAATGATAGCGAGGACGATGCCGGTCCACAAGGCCCACCGCCTGGCAGTCGGAGTGTCGCGGAGCACGGCCCTCCCGAAGATAAGGCCCAGCCCGCACGGGGCAAGCCACGGGATGATCGGATAGAAGACCACCACCGGGTCAGTATGCCCGGGAATGAGGAGCACCCTGAGAAGGGGAGGGTAGAGCGTATTCACCTCGCCTGGTCCGGGCACGACAATCTCGGTCAAAGCCACGGCCGCGAGGCTGATTACGCCGATAAGCCATGAGGGCAGCCGTATCATGAAGGCCCAGAATATCATGGCAGAGCCGAGAGCAAAGAGTACCCCGAGGTAGACGGCCCCGCCCGTCCCTCCGCCCGGTATGGGGCCTCCCCTCATCACCATTGCGCCTGGGGCGGCGAAAAGGCTGCCTGCCATCCATGCAGGATTTTCGACGAGAAGCTGAAGGGCGATCAAGAGGAGGCCACGGGCGGCGAAAAAGCCGAAGATCCTGCCCTCGCTCCACCCGGCGCGGCGGCGGGAGCCGGCGAACATGACCATGCCCATCCCCATAAGGAAGAAGAAGCCCGGAGCGCACATGTGGGTGAGCCAGCGGGTGAGGAACCAGAAGGCGTCGGGGTAAGAGGGCAAAGGGGTGCCCCAGAACTCCACGGAATGTGCCCGGGCGACGAACATGGAGGCATGATCGACCGCCATAAGAATGATGATGAGCCCCCGCTGGGCATCAAGCGCCCCAAACCGGGAGGGTGCCTGAGTAGAGCGAGATGAGGAGGGAGCGGGAGAGTTGTCGGTCATGGGCTTATTTCAATCTAGGCATGGTTGGGGGTGATTTTAAAGTGTGTGTGGGAATATGAGAACGGGTGGGGCTTTGTACGCGTGGACGGGCGCTGGAAAAGGGGGGATGGCCCATACGCACCGCCAGCTTCCGCTTAGGTACTACGCCGTATATGTATACGGCTCCGCACTCTAATGCTCACCTGACGGCACGTCTGAACCATCCCCATTTTTCAGCGCCCACAGGCAGCCGATATATCCTATGAATTTTCCAATTAATAGGACATATCGGCAGGTAGTGAAACGTTTGTAAGGTGAGAGAGGGCGGCCTCGGTGTTATGGATGTTCAGGGGTAGTGATGGAAAAAATAACGCCGTGGTACTGATGTTTTCCCGAACTAGAGTTTTTGCCTATTTTTCACGATATCAACATGCCATGTGGTAATAATGTACTGCGCCCTGCGGAATTAACCCCTATCCCTGAAATGGTCTGTTCACGGGAGCACGGCGCGCTTAGACGCCCGTCCTCATGAAAAAGGGACGGTTTGTTTGGCGGGTGAAAAACCACATCAAATACTGTTTGTGAATATAATTTAAAAATCAGGCCTTTGCGCGGCATCAAAATGGTGCGGAAAAAACAAATGTTTTATACGCACGCCGTATTGAACATTTATGCTTATATTGTCTTGAGAGGTGACCTGTGAAATATCTTGTGGTCATAGACGATGACAAACTCGTGGAGGAGTATCTTGAGCAATTTCTGAGAAGGGCTGGCTATGGAGAAAAATCTTTCAGTGATCCAAAAGAAGCCTTCGATTTCATTACCGGTAACCGCGAGGAAGTAGCCCTTGTCATCACAGATCTTACCATGCCATGTATGACGGGGGTACAACTGGGTGAGGAGTTGATGAAGGCGGCGGTGGGCATCCCGATTATCCTCTTCACAGGGGACGCGGTCCCGCCAGATGCTGACGACTTGTCGAGCAACATTAAAATAGTGCTTCAAAAACCGATAACACGAAAGGAGTTTATCCACGCGGTCGAATCGCTCATAGGGCAGGCTCAAGATGTCGGATGACCTCCGGATCAGACCTGCGCCACTGCCTTAATCTACGACGCGTGGACGCGTCTCATCGTTTCTGAAACCAGTTCCGAGTGCCGCCAACAAGATTGAACCACCATCATTAATAGCGGTCGTGTATTTCCAAGAAGCACGCAAAAAGCCTGATGTCGCGTCTTTAAGCACCTTTCTTGAATTGGCCCAAGTAATACATTTTGCTGAATACGATGCCTGTGCACTTTTCGAGCGGCATTCTTTGATAGGCCTCAAAGCCTCGCTCCTGGATTTTGTAGGGGCAAGGGATATGTTTAGCCGGTTTTGTCCGACTTATCCGCTATCCCCAATTGGTTTTCCTTCACTCACTACGCGTTCGTACCCGTTTATTAAGCAAGATGCAATCTTTTTGACCTCGTCCGCCTCCATCCCGTCTAACTCATCAGCATTTTATATTCCCATTGAGGGTGATCTTTTGATTTGACAATATCCTGTCTATTTGAGATATTGCTGTGTAGGGGAGAGATTGTCTAAACAGTCCTTCCCGAGAGCTTGCCGGGATGAGGGCGAGTTACCAAGCAAGGCTAATCATAAGGAAGACTGCAGTATGAAAAGAAGATCGTTCTGGTTCGTAATCCTGGTCACTATTATCGGGCTTTCACTGAGCGGTTGCGCATATCCTATTCTGGCTCCGAGGAGTGAAACAGCTTCACCCCCGCCGCCGATGGCGAAAGTGGTTCCCCCTGAGACGAAGACGGAAATACCTGTTCCGCCTCCACGGGAGATCAAGAAAGAAGTACTGCCTCCGTCGGTTCCGGCCCCGGCTCCTGCAAAGAAAAAGAAGGGCTGATCCGTGTTCCCTGAGGTGATCGTCGATATCGCAGCGGCATTAATCTGCTTCGCGGGGACGTGTCATCCTGTGCTGGTGGGTGTTGACACTCCCCGCGGTGAGTTTCAACTAACCCACTACACCACGCCGGACCCGGGCTACGGAGGGGACATCCTCTCATTCATGGAAACAAAGAACTATCTCTATTGCATTCATCGGGTGATCGATGTACGTGGTCAACAAAGACTCGCTCGGCTGAAGAGTCCGGACGCGAAGCGTCGCAATAAGGTAACCGGCGGATGCGTCAATGTCGACCCCGGGGTATATGAGGACCTTGTAAAGTGCTGTTACGCTTCAAAGCTCGTCATCAAGTAAATTCGTTCATCATTTAGTCTCTATTCCCATCTCACCCGGGGATCACGCTATACCGTTGATACTAAATCATTAGCCCCCGTGGTACGGTTCTTGACCAATCAAAATTTAGTTCTTATACAAGTATTATGCATCTCACGGGAGGAAAGGCCTATGATGTTAAAGGGTTCGATTCCCATGAAGGGGAAAGTGGATGACATGACTGTGGGCATACTAATCGTTGAAGACATGCTTATGCCTCGCCTGAACTGAAGACGTGATTCCAAAACCATTTTTACCACAAGAGACTGGAGGTATGAAATGCCAACCAAAACCGAGACGGAATACTTTAGAGCTTATTTGTTCCTCGTTGCGGCAAGCCTTTTAGGATTGTCCCTTATTTTGGGGGGCTCCCCGAGCTACGGTCAGCCCCAGAAGACGACGGTGATGGACCTGAATACCGCCTCAGAAAAGGAGCTCGAATCCATTAAGGGCGTTGGTCCTGCTACGGCAAAAAAGATCATTGCCGGCCGTCCCTACCGGTCGATAGAGGATCTCAAGAAGGCGGGTATCCCAGAGAAGACCATTGAATCCATCAAACCTTATGTGAGGGTCGGCGCTGCCCCGGCACGGGCAAAACCTGCTGTGGAGGCCAAACCGACGGCCCCGCCGAAGCCGACCGTGTCACCGGTCCCGGTGAAGGAGAAGGCCAAAGGAACGCCGGTCGGGACTCCGCCTGCGAAGGAAATCCCTGCTCCGGCAGCGTCGACCCCCGCGGCGCCGGCAGCGAAGAGCCCGGCAAGAACTGCTGCTCCGGCTGCTGCGAAGCCGGCTCCCGGCGAGAAGGTGAGCATCAATAGCGCGACAAAGGAGCAGCTGGAAGCCCTCCCTGAAATCGGGCCGGTGAAAGCACAGGCGATTATCGATGGGCGCCCCTACAAGAAGGCGGAGGATGTTATGCGGGTCAAGGGGATAAAGGAGAAAACCTTCGATAAGATCAAGGATTTGATCAGCGTGGATTAACGGGGGCTGAGGCGGCCCGTGGGGCAGTCCGAAAGACTGCGTAATCTAAATCAAGAGGAGGGTGCTTCTATGAAAAGTTTTCTGATCGTCGTGAGCGCAATAATTCTATTTTCTTCGCTGGTCTTTGCCGCAGGTCCGAAGACCTATCAGGTTACGGGACCGGTCCTGGAAATGAAAGATGACACTATTACCGTGCAGAAGGGCAAGGAGAAATGGGAAATTGCAAAAGATGCTGCCACCAAGGTGACGGGAGACCTTAAAGTCGGATCCAAGGTGACTATCGAGTATACCATGAAGGCAGCGACCATTGAGGCCAAGGACACAGGCAAGAAGGCAGGGCCGGCGCCTGTTCCGGCAAAGAAGTGACCTGAGCAGCTATTTTCGTTAACCATGGCGGCCCTTGTTGCCCGCGGGAGCCGCCATGAGCATTGCGGCGGCACCAGCTTTTTACGCAGATAGCCATATTGACGGACACCCTGAATCAGATCGCCCCGCAATCTGATTCCTTGAGAGCGGTCGTCGAAGCCGACCGGTGGTCCCCTTCGGTTCCCCCCGCCATGAGGTCCAATACCCCGTAGTAGAGCGGTGTCCCGTGAAACACTGCGAGTCAAGTAACGTCTTTTGTCGGGGACTGATCCTGCATCATCACAAGGGCCTGCATGCCCCGGTCGGAACGGTTCTTGAAAAAGTAGAAGCTCCTCGGACCTTCCCCATCCGAAAAAGAAATGAGATCGAGGAGCAGACCCTTGGTGCGCCTGAGGTCTGTTATGGAATTGCCCTTCATTTGCCATAGGGAAAAATGAAACCATCGCCGCGTCAGAAAGAATAGCCCTTCCCCGCCAAGGCAGAGATAACCTACGGAGTGGCGCAACCCACCCACTCCCCTCGATGCGACGCACCTAACCGCCTTTGGAAATGCCGACGGATCGAATCGCTTCCGAAGGTATTGTTCGTACCCGTCGGGCATCGGTTCCCCGGCCGGCAGGCGGCCGGAGCCCGACAGGTATTTGTCAATCATTGCGTGAAAAGCCAGAAGCTCGACCTTCAGCAGCCGAAAAATACGTGGCGAGATAGCCAGGATAATTACCATAAAAACCCCTGCGATTATAAGCATTAGTTGGGGATGCTTCAGGGAAAACCATGTTCCCAGGAATGTCAGCCCATCCTCAAAGAGGCTCAGGCTCACGTTCGAGACGGGCTCCGGCGAGTGATTGACCATTATGCGGGTTCCCGCTTTTGCCGAGTGAGAAGCCAAGGCTGCACCTCCGCACAAGATAACGGACAGCACCTGCGTCACGGTATCGACCGAACCGATGGCGGTGACCCCCAACACGGCGGCCCCAAAGGGCCTGATAAAGGTGTGAACGGAATCCCAAATGCTGTCCAGCCAGGGAATCTTATCGGCAAAGAATTCGAAGAGATATACGATGCCTGCTGCCACGAGAACGGGTGTGCCGGCAAGCACCGCGAGATGTTGCAGGCCGGGGTCAAGGTGGACAAGGCCGAAGCGAACGCCCAGGCCCACGGTGAGGATGGTCGCGTACAAGCTCAGTCCGGCCATCAGACCGAGACCTGTTAAAGAACCGAGGAGAGCGATGGTTTCCATCACTCACGCTCTGCGTGTACGCGGTTACCCATGCGGAATTATTCCCATACCAGGGCCGGGCGGCTGACGGGAGCTGCTCTTTTCCCGCCCACGCGATCCCCTTCAGCCAATGCGGTCAGGCCTGCCTTGTCCCGAAAAAACGTCTGAATAACCTGTACAGAAGGAGAAGTATGATGGCGCCGATGATGGCGCCGATGAACCCGGCCTTCTGACCGGCGTCGTACCACCCCATGGCCTGTCCCAAATATGTTGCGAGGATTGCGCCGACAATCCCGATGATGGTAGTGATGATAAATCCACCCGGATCTTTCCCGGGAATTAGGAACTTGGCAACAACACCTGCGAGAAAGCCGATAATGATAGTCCACAGAATATGCATTCGTCCCTCCTGTTCCGGCGTGAAGTTTAGTGGGTCAATTACATGCTGAAGACAATATAGGTCTCTCCCGCTGCCAGTCAAGAGAAATTACCGGTGAAACAAAGAGGATGGGCATTACTAAATGACTAACTCTCCCTGCACCTTCCCGGGTCCCATTGGGCTTCACTCAAAAAAACGCAGCCGCACCCGTTTACTTAGCAAGATGCAATCTTTTGACCTCTTCCTCATCCGCCTCCATCCCGTCAAACTCATCGGCATCTTCATATTCGGCGATCTTCGAACCCGTGGCCTTGATAAGATAACCCGAGCCTATCCCGGCAATGAGGGCAAATAATACGGTAAAGACGATCCCGGCAAGCTGTGCCGTTGCAACCCCGGGAATTACGAATACGGCGACGACGCCTCCAAGGATGCCCGGCATGCCGTGCAGATTATGAACGCCGCACGTATCCACGATCCTGAACAGGGATTGCACCCTCGGCTGTATCACGACGTAGCCTATCACGCAAATGGCCCCGGCCAAAAGACCGATGCCGAAGGCGCCGGCTGGGGAGACACGGTTGCACATAGCGCCTATGGCCACTCCTCCTGCCAGCGCAGCGTTGGCCATGTCGGCAATCGAGACCTTTCCTTTCCGTAGGAGGACACTCGCGAGGTACGTAATCAGGGTAGCGCCGCACAATGACATGATCGTGTTAATAACGGTGAGCGGCATTTGTCCGTGGGGAACCACGGCGCTGCAGAAGCTTGGCCAGAAGATCCATAATACCATGGAGCCCAGCATGGAAAACCTGTCCGATGTTTCATCACTCTCAATGGCCGTTCCCACGCTTGCCTTACGGGTAAGCGCAACGGTCAGCCCGATTCCGAAATAGGCGCCGAAGGCGTGAATCACTATGGAGCCCGCGGCGTCCACGAAACCCTTCGTAATCCCTAACCCTCCGTCAAGAACCAGCCATTCATTGACCATGTAGGCCAAAACGGCAAAAATGCCGACGAGGGCGTACTGATAGACCCGGAGACGCCCAAGAACGGCGCCCATTGCGATGAGGGCGGACGCGGCAGCAAATTCGGCCAAAAGGAGGACGGCAATGCTGGTCGCAGGCATGGCTTCGGCGGAGATTACACCGAGAGAACGGACAAGAAGGTAGACCGGCATGGCCGAGGCCACCACGAGGAATGTGCCGGTAGTCGCACTATACCCATATTTCCTGACAAAGACCATGAGAAACCCGAAGCCGACGAGCAGCATGGCCAGGATATGGATGGAGAAGTTGTACTGTTCGACTTCGCGAACCGTGTTGGTTACATTATTGATGTCTGTTTCACCTGACCATGCACACAAAGGCGCCAGCAACAGGCACGCGATTACGGCTGGAATAGTTCGGGACCATGCTTTCATGATTCGACTCCTCCCTCGGGTGAGGCAATGTTGTATATTGAGGTGCAGCATGAAATCTACATTATCTGAGGGATTATTTCTACGATAAAGGATATTTCCTGTTACCGCTTGCGTGAAGTTTTTACTGGCCAACTTCAGATCGGCTAAATAATTTAATAGGGCTATTTGCTGTAGAAGACGAGGTTTGGCTTATCGGGTTTGTAGGACCTTCCCGTAACGTCTTCTGAAGCCGAGTTGTGAGAATTTCTCCGGACATCCAAGGTTTTGAATGATAATCGATAAATAGAGCGCGTCTTCAGCCACCCAGAGATTAGGAGGCATTACCGTGAGAGTCGCTTATCGATTATGCCTGGTTGGCTTGATTTTCTTTATTCTTCGGGGTTGTGCAGTCCCATAAATAAAGTGACCTGCCAAAGATATTATCAGGCCGGTGCTGCCGCCGAACAAACGGCCGAATATCCTCACCTCCCCCACAGAGCGGGTGAGCATCGGCTTCAAAGTCCACCGAACTTTTGGTAACCGTGATGGACTCCTTGTGAAGTTGTCATTTAGGCAGGCGCACTTGAGATTAGGGTAGCTCCCCGTCTCATTCGGGCGGTGAAGGTTCCGGAGGAAGAATTTGCGAGGTTCGCTCGGACCCGGAGTTCACAGCCGGCGGGGCTGAATTGGGGGTGAGGGTGATTTTTATTACGGGCGGGACCAGGGTGTAGGCTTCGCCTGTCTGCTCCTGCTGGGTGACGGAGTTGAATCCGCTGTTTACGGCCATGTGGTTGTCTTTGGAGACTATCTGGGTGTTGAACCCTGTCTGGAGGGCTTTCATGAAGACCTTATCGGACTGGTATTGTTTTCGGATTGCCACGTCCTCCTGCCGGTATCCTTCCTTGACGATGGTGATGACATGCTCTCGGGTCCTCTCCAGGGAGACGGTGGCGGGAGTTTTCCCCATGTCCTTGCCGTTTGCGTAAATCTTCGCTCCCATGGGATTGGTCGTAACCGGGATGTCCTGCCTGAGGATCGAGGTCCCGCAGCCTACAGCCAGGGCCGCACAAAACAGGAGAAGGATAAGGTTTCGGGCAATCATGGGAATTCCTCTATCATGCATGGGCAAAGAACCTGCATTCCCTCGGCCGCCTCACTTCACAAATATGGAAACCAGCTTCCTGCTCTTGATATCCGCCAGACCCTTGTCCGTGATCCTTAGGAACGGCAGGCCCGTGAAGGGGATCGTCTGGATCGTGAGGAAAGGTTTTTCCAGGCGGGCGCCGATCTCTTCGAGTTTCCCCTGGAGCTCTCTTGTTTTCGCCGCAATCTCCTTGAGGCTTATGAGGGGCATGAGGCCGAAGGCGGGCATGGGAAACTCAAAGATAATTTTGCCGTGCTTCGAGATCACGATTCCTCCCTGTAGCTCGATAAGACGGTTTACCGCGGCCTTCAGGTCCTCTTCGTCGCTGCCTATGGTAAAAATATTACATGAATCCCAAATAATACTGGTGGCCACGGCCCCGTCCGTAATGCCCGTGCCTTTGATAAAGCCTTTTCCCATTTGCTTTGGCTTGGTCCTGTTGATCACCGCGGTTGGGATGATATCTTCTCTCAGGTCTTTCTGTATAAACCCGTTTCTTACCTCCGGTTGATGGGTCACTTCCCTCGTGATGGTGGGGTTTGCCACCTGGATCACCCGGATGGTATTGTCCTTTGAGCGCGCCTTTACGCGAAAGTCGTCCGCTGTGACCTTGCTGGTTTTGATCGTGTTCATTACGAGGGCAGGGAAAAGGTGCTCGGGGGCCTTGCCGATGAATTCTCCTTTTTCCACCACCACCTCACCCATGGCCATAACCCGGTCTATCGAAATTTTCTCGAGGTCGGTGAGGAAGAGGATATCCGCGTGACGCAGCGGCGCAATGGCCCCCACGTGTCGCAAACCGAGATAATCGGCAGGATTGATAGTCATGGTCTTGATTGTCTCTATAGGGGAAAATCCATAGCCTATCGCTTTTCGGGCGATCGAATCGAGGTACCCCTCTTCGGTGAGCATCACGGCATCGAAGAAATCTGAGGTGAGTATTATTCTTCGCATATCCACCGGAAGGTCCTTGATCTTGTAAAGCTCGGGCAGCTCCTGGCGGACGAAGCCTTCTCTTACCATATTGTAGACGCCGAACCGGAGTTTCTCCATTACCTCGTCCATCTGGATTGATTCATGGCAAGACGTGACCCCGGTAACCAGGTATTCGATGAGCTTCTTGCCCCGGGCGCCGGCGGAATGGCCGTCGATATTCTTCCCGAGCGATATGGCCAGGGCCGCTTGCGCGAGGACCCTGTCGTCCCCTTCCACTACCCGTGTCCAGTACGCTTCGCCGATACCCAAAAAATCATCCCGTTTTAAAAGACGGGAGAAATCCTTGAACGAAATGCCTATCGCTCCCTCCATTTTAGGAAAAGGAGGAGTCAAAGGCGGCGCGACGAAAAAGCACTTGAGGGGATAGCCTTTCGT
>DASXUJ010000110.1 GCA_036504895.1 Syntrophorhabdaceae bacterium | reverse complement strand
CGCACGTGATAGCGAAAATCAAAGAGCTTGTATGCCACGCCCGTGTCGAAAGAGACTTCATTGTTCAAATCTCTTGAATAGGCATGGTAGAGGTTTACGAAATACTCCTTCGGCACCTTGTAGCTGAAGGTATTGTACATGGTGGTCAGACCGTTTCCGGAGGCATTCCATGCGGCCTGTGTGATGTAGGTGAAATTTTTCACGGGGAACAAGGTCAGTTTCGCGCTCATGTCCGAAAGCCTGTTGCCGGAACCTTTATAATCCGTGGACGTCTCCAGGTTACCTGAAAGTCCGTAGGTCTGGGATATCTCGAAGACTGAAAGCTCCCTGGCGTTTTTCGGGGTTACCGCATAGAGATAATGGCCTACCGAATAGGTGATCGTGTTTTGCTGCGCGATGCGGTCATAGGGGTCTACGCTCGGCACGTTCGAGAAGGAACTGGCCGGGATGAAGGTATACCTGAGATTAGGTTTTATCACGCTCTGCATGGTCCCGATGTCAAAGAGACTGGTATTGTAATTCCGGATGAACTGAACATTTGAATCTGCCTGGATCCTCGCCGTGTGGCGCTCCGCCGTCGAGCTTCCCGATTCCGTGGTCACCCGGTTTATCAGATAAGCGGTCTCATAATAGGTGGCGCTGAGAAGGAAATTCATCCCCTTGTAAGAATAAGGCATCCGGAAACGGGGCTCGAAGGCCAGCCGGGTAAACTTGTCTCCCTTCTCCCTGTAGAAAGTCGTGAAATCGGAAACGAAGTCCGTATAGAATCTGTTCTTCAAAATAGGAATGTATTCGGTGAAGAACGTCGCGTGGGGCAAATACTTGAACATGGTGTCATTATCCCTTTGCGTGAGGTTTCTGAAATATGCCGCCTCCACGGTGAGAAGTGACCGTTCGAAGGGTTTTTCAATGTACGCATTCGATTTCAGGAGACTCTCCGACCTGATGAGGGGCGTCAGACCGAAATCGACAAGCACGTCTTTATCGGAGACATAGTCGATATTTGTCTTGAAGGTGAGGTCTTTTCCAATTACCTGCTCGTGCCTTCCCTTCAATTCATAACGCGTACCACCGTAATCTTTGTCGGAGATGATAAAGAAGTCCCATGCGCCTTTCAAATCCTCGCGAAGGGAATATCTGAACTCCGATCCTACCTTCACACCCCTGTTCTGAATGAATTGTGAATAAAAAGTGGCGTCTTTATCCTTGGAGATAGCCCAAAAATAAGATTGGGTAAATTTTACACCATCCCTGCTCGAAGTAATGATCTCCGGCATGAGAAATCCCGACTGCCTTTCCGCCTTTACGGGAAAAAAACCTGCGGGGATATAAAAGACCGGTTTATCGAGAATGTAGAATTTCATCCCCGTGGTTTTGGCATAGCCTTCCACCGTCACATTGGTCTTTTCTGCGGAAAACTTCCATGCGGGTTTGGATGGACCTTCTATTTCACAGGAGGTGAACTGGCCTTTCCGTATCTCGTATTCGTTTTCTCCGAGTTTTTCAATATGGGCGCCGACTATGTTGAAGTTGCCGTCCTTGATAAAGATCTTTCCTTTTTCGATAGTGCCCGTCTTGGTGAGAAGGTTGAGATACATCTTATCGGAGCTTACCGTGTCCCCTTCTTCCTTGAAAATGACATTTCCTTCCGCGTACACATCCTCAGTCGTCTTATGGTAACGCACGTAATCGGCGGTCAGCACCCTGGTGCCCTCTTTTATCTCTACATCGCCTTTCGCCAGGTACGTGTCGGCAGCCTTATCGTATTCAAGGCTTCGGGCGGAAATATCGATCGGTCCCTGAGGCGGAGCCTGCTCGCTGCCCGGGCCCGGCTGAGGACTCTGTGTCCCACCACGGGTCTTGTCGATAAACCCCCCTCTCTGACCGTAAACCCCCAGGGGCAGCATGAATACCGCGGCAAAGAGAGTAAGAAATGTGAAATTTCTAAAATATCTTGTCAAGAATAGATTTCGCCTCTCCGATAGTATAAATGGAACCGGTGACCACAATAAGGTCTTCTTCCCCCGCGAGTTTGCGGGCAAGTTTCAAGGCCTATTCCACTGTTGCCGTGACATGGGCGCCGGGCGCATGAACTTCCAGGCTCCCGGGCGGCAGAGCTCTCTCGATGAGAGGCCTCGTCAGGACGATCTCCTGAAACGAGCCCGTAAGCTCCCGCAACATGACCTCATACTCCTTATCCCTCATCACGCCGAAAACGAGTATCTTTTTGATACCTTCATAACGGCCGGCTACATATTCTTTCAGCGCCCTTATCCCATGGGGATTATGGGCTCCATCAAGAAGGACCGTCGGTTTTTCACGGACTACCTCCAGCCTGCCTGGCCATTCCACCCTGGACGCACCCTGCGTCATCGACGTCTCGGATATGGGAAAGCCTGACCGGGAGAGGTATTCGCACGTGCAAAGAGCCAGTGCCCCATTTGCAAGTTGGTGATCGCCCCTGAGGTTTACCCGTACCTCTTCGAGCCTCATTCCGAGCCCTTCATAGGTCATCTGCCCATCACGGACCTTCCGGAAGGCAAAGTCCCTTCCCAGAGCCGCTACAGGGCTGCCCAATTCACCCGCGATTCTTTCTATGACACTGAGGGGAATACCGCCGGCGCCTGTAACAACAGGTACGCCCTCTTTTATAATACCCGCCTTTTCACGGGCAATATTTTCGAGCTCTTTCCCCAGGTAATCGGTATGATCGTAGTCCACATTCGTAATGACACTTACCAGGGGGCGCACCACATTCGTCGAATCGAGCCTTCCCCCGAGACCCGTCTCTATCACCGAGATTTCCGCTCCTTTTCGGGAAAAATGTAAAAGTGCCATGGCCGTGGTAAAATCGAAAAAGGTGAAAAATCTGTTTTTGTCGGCTCTTTGCACCTTCTCTCTGATTTCATCCGTAATCGCCTCGACTTCCTTTTCGCTGATCTCGATTCCGTCTATCGCAATTCTCTCGGTAAAAGAGAGGAGATGGGGAGACGTGTATTTCCCCACCTTATATCCCTCCTCCTGCAATATGGAGGAAAGAATGGAAGCTACCGAGCCTTTGCCGTTGGTGCCGGCTATATGAACTGTTTTGAGGCTTTTCTCCGGGTTGTCGAGAAGATCGAGGATCCACTCGATATTCGCCAGCCCGAATACGGTCCCGTTCTTTTCGAGAACGTTGAGATACTCGAGGGCGCCGGAAAGGCCCTTCATGCAACCAGGGACAGCATGGTATAGAGTTTCTGCTTCAGCTCTTTTCTCGATACGATCATGTCGATCATCCCATGTTCCAGGAGATATTCGGCCCTCTGGAAGCCCTTGGGCAATTCTTCTTTGATGGTGTCCTTGATTACCCTGGGACCGGCAAAACCGATCATAGCCTTCGGCTCCGCGATGATAATATCGCCGAGCATGCCCATACTCGCCGTTACCCCACCGAGAGTAGGGTCGGTAAGGACCGAGATATAAGGAACACCCTTCAATTTCAATCTGTATATGGCCCCCGATACCTTCGACATCTGCATGAGGGACATGATGCCTTCCTGCATGCGGGCGCCCCCGGAGGAGCAAAATATTATCACCGGCACCTTGGTCTCGGCGCCTTCCTCGAGAATTCGAGTAATCTTTTCCCCTGCCACGGACCCGAGGCTTCCACCCATAAAAGTAAAGTCGAAAATGGCCGTCAGGGTATCGATCCCATTGATCTTCCCTCTTCCACAATAAAGAGAGTCCTTCTTCTTGGTACTATCCTGAGTCTCCTGCAGCCTCGTCTTATATGGTTTCGTATCTTTGAATTTCAAGAAATCTACAGGCTCTATTTTCTTGAAAAGCTCGACGAAGGAGCCTTTGTCAAAGGTAAGGGCCACGCGGGTTTCAACGGTAATGGGGAAATGATAGGAACACTTCAGGCAGACGCTCTGATTCCGCTCCACTTCCTTCTTATACAACAACTCCTGGCACGAACTGCATTTGATCCAGAGGGATTCCTCTTTCACGGCCTTCTTTATCTCTTTTTCTATATCAATCTCTTTATGAGGTTTTGCTTCACTTTCCTTTTTTCTGAATAATCCCATTTGTTTAAATTCCAGTTGATTTTTTGTTAGAAAACTACCAAAATAAGCATGTCATGTCAACAAAAAGGGTTGCCATACCATCGGTTTTCGGACTCGATGGGATAATCGGACCGGGAGGTCGGAACGCGGGGGTAGTCATATGCCATCCCCACCCCCTTTATGGCGGGGAGATGTCCAGCAATGTCGTGGGCGCCATGGAAGAAGGTTTTCTGCAGAAAGGCTTTACGACCCTCAAATTCAATTTCCGCGGCGTCGGGAGAAGCGGCGGTTCTTACGATGAGGGGAAAGGCGAGGTGGACGATCTCCTGGCGGCCGTGGATTTTCTTAAAACTTCTCTCGAGAGGGATTCAAAGATTATCCTCGCGGGCTATTCCTTCGGCGCCTGGATATGCAGCAAGGCTATATTGAGGCTTCCCGACGCCGGCTGCCTGTTTTTGGTCGCCTATCCATTTGCGGTATATGAAACCACGGAGCTCGCGCAGTTTCGGGGAGAAGTCTACTTTGTGGGAGGCGTCCTCGACGACATCTGCCCCATGGATGCCCTTGTCGAATTCTACCGGACCCTTCCCACAATCGAGAAACACCTCAAAATCATCCCTACCGACCATTTCTATGGAGGCAGGGAGCAAGAGATCGTGGAATTCATCAAAGAACAGGTGAGCTTCCCCTAGACCATTGAAGCCGCAGGCCGGGCGCAAGAAATACCCTTCAAAGACTGAACCACGTCTGCTCCTAAAGCTTGCAAAATCTCTTTACAAAGTGCTTAATCACAGCTATAATTGAATCCATAGTTGAGCAGTTCAGTTAAGGAAAGATGAACACTGCGTTCCGACCATTCATCTTTCTATCATCACCTGGTGCTCGGGCATAATTAAAAAAATCCACAATCCTTTCTTTAGTAAGTAAAAGGTTCGCGAAACGCTTAAATCCGTCCATGGTGCACAATATGCCGGGCGGACTGATACACAAAGATCTCTCCTCACAGAGCCCGGAGGTTTTTCGCAATGGGAAGGAACGGGAAAGGACACGATAACAGGTCTTCACCTCTATTGAGAATAGTCTGCCTTTTATTCGTCATTATCTATGTACTCGCGACCGGTTCCGGTTTCGCCGCTTCCCGCACCGGTTTGACCCAAGGAGGAGCGATGGACCAGGAAGCAAATAATGCCTACGACAGAATCATGGCGGCTCAGCAAAAGGGCGAGATCTCGATGAAAGAGTCGGTCCTTTTGAGGGCAAAGCTTCTTTTCGCGCCCCACCTCATGAATGGTTCAAAATTCGCAAGGAGAGGGAATGAGGCGGTCGTCGCTGACGGCCTCACCGGATTCTATAAAGATGTGCACAAGGTCTTTCCTCAGTTAAGCGTTGAAGAAAGGAACTTCCTCCGCTCATTGAGCCCTGACCTCAAGACCATTATCGACGCCCGAGAAAAAGAAGATGCTTCGTCGTCTGATACTAATAAATAACTGAGGAGGTTTCTATGAAAAGATATTTGAAATTCGTTCTCCCCCTTCTCATTCTCGCGGTACTGAGCGCCACCTTTTTTTCCATAGGCACGCTGAAGGCCGGTGAGAGTGAAGATCCTGCAGAACAGGCAATGATTACCGAGGATGAGGTCGCCGGGGCCTCCGGCGAGCCCGCCCGGTCCGCGGATGCCTTTGACGCCATTGGGCAGGCCGTGGACAACAAGGAGATGACCCTTAAAGAGGCAGTCATGCTCAAGGCGAGGCTGCTTTTCGATCCCCATTCTGCGGCATCGGATACAAAATCGTCCGTGCTCAAGGGGAATACGAGAATAGATGACCCGTGCCTCACGGGATTCTATAAAGACGTCCACCGGGTATTCGAAGAATTTTCAGTGGCCGAGCGCGGCTATCTCCGAAACCTGAGCCCCGATCTCAATGTGATCTTCCGGGCGAAGGAAAAGGAGCTTTCGGGAGCGCAGGCAACCGCGGACGGAAAGGCGGATCTGCCTGATTTCGGCCTCAACAAGACCGTCGAAGGGGTCCACTGTACCGTCAATTATGCCGATTCGGGAGAACACCAGGTAACTGCGGTCTATGCCCAGCTCGTCAAGGTATATATTGACGGAGCCTATGCGGCGGAGACCAAGAAGTTCCGTCCGGCCCTTGCGGAGCCGGGAGGAACGGGCGACAAGCTGCAGGTCTACATCGTCAACATGACCGCCGGCACGTGGGGAGAATGGATCGATGTGAGCACGGTGGCAGGAAAAACGAAGTCGGGCTACATCAAGATCAGCAAGAATATCAGTACCGAGGGCGGGAAATCGTGGCAGGTGAGCCTGAAGGGCACCTGCTACCACGAGTATTTTCACGGCGTCCAATCGGCCTACAACTGGGCGAGCAGCCTTTGGTTCATGGAGGGGACGTGCCGGTGGGCTGAAACCTTTTACGCGGCCAATTGGAAGACCCTCACCAACACCTTCGCCGCCAACGACTCCGTATTTAGGGCCCCCTATCTTCCAATCTGGCAGAATACGTTCCGCAAGTATTCCACCGTGGCACTTGCCTATTATTTCGCGGACAAGTACGGCAAGGCCGACTTCATACTTTCCTATTTCGAGGCAACGGAGAACAAGGACGATGCCATAGAGATCCTCAAGGACCTCATGGTCGCCAAAGGGACCACTTTCGGGGACCAGTTCAAGAACTTCTGGATCGCCATGTACACAAAGAATATAAAGTCCATAAAGTCGTACATGATCGACGTGACGAAAGAGTATGCGAGCACTTACGGCCTCAGCCTCGGTACGACCGTCAGACAATTGGGCGCCCGTTTTCACCAGTTGAAGACCATGGCCGGGATTCCCAAGGCGACCCTGATCTACAATTATCTGCCCGGGGCAGGCATGCCCGTCGAAGCTTTCACCTTTACCACCAAGGCCAAAACGGCGGTCAACCTGACGCCTGCAACGGCAGGCAACGATAACTGGCATTACACGGCAGGCTTCGGCGGCACCACAAAGGAAGTGATCATGGTTTATACGGACGTCACCTATGCCGGGGAAGACGCCACAGACAGGACGGTCGATTTCACCTATCTTCTGCCTTACATGAAGATTACAAGAACAACAGTGAGCCCTACCGTCATGGAGGCGGGGAATTATTCCACCATCACTTTTACCTATGACCTGCTCGGGACGATCAGCACGGAAAATTTTCAAATGACTATGAAAGTAACGGAAAAGCTCGGACCCCAAACGATAAGCGACGGGGTGAGCGGAGACTGGACCGTCCCTGTGGGCACGGGAAATGATCTTACCGTGTATTTCAATACCGGTACCAGCTCGACACCAGGTACCTACAGGTTTACTTTTCTATTCTCCGTACCGTCCGATCTCTGGCTGACCGACTGGGGTACACCCCAGGTAACCTCCACGTCTAAATTCGGCATCACGGTGAGAAGACCTGCGGCCGGAAAAGCCGGAAATGAAGCGCCCGTGAAACCTGCCCTCGTGAGATCACGTTAGACAAGTACTGAAGATTCTTTCAAAGGGCTTGCGCCGCCATGACGCAAGCCCTTTTTTTTGGATGGCTCTTATTTTCCTTTTCCCGAAAGTCTCACCACCACCGGCCTGCCCTTCTTCGCCGGGTCATCCGAGGTGATTTCGAGCGAGGCCGCTCTTACGGTTTTCGAGTCCGGGGTGAAAGTGATCTGCAGCTCCCCCTGTTCTCTGGGAGCGATTATTGCAACCGATCCGGTGAGGGTAAAATAGGCGGCGCCCGGCCCCGTCTTTACCACGCTACTAACGGTAAGGTCCGAGACGCCCGTATTCCTGACGTTGAGTGTTCGGGTATTCGATCCGGTCACCGCGCCGAAATTGATACTCCCCGGCACGACCACGATTTTTGGCGGAGATGCATTCGCAACCAGCGTGACGGAAGAAGTGGGTTTGTTCGCGTCATTGGAAGGTACCTGGAGCTTCGCAGTCTTGTTGCCGTAAGGCGCCCTTGGCGAGGCGCTCACCGTGACGGCGCAAGATGAGGCGGAGGCCACGAACCCGCCGCAGTTGTCGGACTGACTGAATTCAGATTGATTTGTCCCGGTTATCCCAAGCGCCCCCAAGGCCAACTCGCCTTTTCCGGAGTTACGGATGGTCACGGTCTTTCCGTTCGAAGAACCCCCTGTCTTCACGGCGCCGAAGTTGAGACTTCCCGGAGACAGGGCTATTTTCGGCAGAAGGGGCATATAGGCGATAGTCTCCGCGCCGAACTCCACCTCGTTGGCAACCTGGGAATAAGCGATCCTGAAAAAACCGGATTCACCCCAGTAATCGCCCCAACTGTTCTTGACGATGAAATATCCCCCCTCACCGTCGTTATATCCCACGAGGAGCACAGAATGAAGCCCCTCCTCATCCCCTGCAACATGAGAATAGATGCCGCCCGTATAATTATGGAAATCATTGAACACGTTAAACATGGTTACCAGGGGGCCGTAGGTGTAGAGGGCATTCTTGATCGCGCTCACGCTCGCGGGCCTTCCATACGCATTGACCCAGCTCCACTGGGCGATCTTATGAGCCGAAGATTGCCAGCCGGGGCATGCATCGCCGCAGGGGGTATCCATACCCTGGAAGCCATAGCAACTGTCCAGCGGCAGTCCCGTTAGCTTGAGGAAAGCCGCCGCTTCCGACTGTGATCCCCCGAATCGGCAACTCCCTGCTCCGCTGCACGAGATCATGACCTGTTCGGAGAGATCCACATTGACCCCCGGCGTCCGCCGGGTCCTCAGGACCAGGGATTCGAGGGCCGCCGCCGCGGAAAAAGCCCAGCACCCTCCGCAGGCATATTGGTCCTTCACGGAGGTCACCCAGTTACCGTTATTGTCCCGCCAGTCGATTGCCGGAGGCAGCGCGGTCGCGGCCCGTGCTTCAGGCTCGGGGATGAAGGTGTCGTCGTCCTTGACGACCGATACCCGGGCGCCGAGACGCATTTTCCGCTCTTCCAGCGAAAGCCTCGACATGGAAGTCTCGCCGGCCACCCACTTCGCATCTTGTGCGGCTATAGCCGCCTGTATTGCGTTCAGCTCATCGGCCCGGGCTTGGGGGACGATGAAAGAGCCTGCCAACAATATCAGTGCAACCAGGAGATGCCATTTCAGAGCTGCGGATTTACCTTTTCTCATCCTCTGCCTCCTCCGATCCATCGATATAGGTGCCAGGTCCCGACGGCCTTCACCCATCCTCCCGCAGCACGCGCTGCACGTGCCTCATTGTTACTTTATATCGATACCGAGTGAAAACCGGCTGACTGCTTTTTCCCTGCCTTCCCAGATACGGTAATTATACATTTCGATCTTCGTATTACCCGCTCTCAAGGCCTTAAGCTGCCATGCCATTTTGGTAGGCGCGCCCATGAGACCAGACGCAGCCTTAGATTCTTTATCTACAATCTCCAGATATTCTTTGTCCATTTGCTCAAACTGCCAGGAATACCCTGCCGTGCCATAAGTTGAAAGCTCTATCCGGAAGATCTCGCCTGTTTTGAGGCAGATCTCTTTGCCGTTATCGGCCATAGTTACTATGAGAGGATTTCCCTGCAAGATCGTATCGTCCTCGGGTGCTGCCTGCACCCAATCCATAAAATAAAGAGGAAAAGACAATAAAAGGACTGGACCGTAAAGGAAGCAGACTCTCAACGGATTCCATTTATTGATCGCCATGTCTCCTCATCCTCCGAGATACCATTATAACTCACAATCAAATCGTTCCGCATCCAATATTTTTGAAGCAATCCCAAAGTGAAGGTTTATCCCTTTCTCCGTCAAAAGCTCGCAATTAATAACCTTCACGGGCAAGTCTAAGGCCACCGAAGAAAAGGATTGCCTTTTTCATTAAAACTATTTTACATTGACAAGAAGAGAGGCATTATCATACCGTTGACACACTTTCCACGTATACAAAAATCTCGGGAGGAATATATGTTTAACAAAAAGGCATGGGTACTGGCAACCGTCATTCTGGGGCTCTTCATTTCACTTCCGCTGTTGGCGCAAGCGCGCAGGGCCACTCCCCTCGATACCTGGGTAAGCAAGAACAATTTCAGCACGACTCTCGCCCTCTACGCTGCAGCAAATGACGGTCTGGGCACTGCCTTTGTGACCGTAGGCGCTTCAGGGACGATTCTCAATTCTGCAGACGGCAATTTTTGGACGGTCAGAACCATCACCGGCATCACCAAGCATCTTTTCGGTGTTGCCTACGGTCCTGGTGAAGGCACCGGTCTGGGTCGCTTTGTCGCAGTGGGCGATACCAAGACCATCCTCTATTCAGACGACGGGGGCGCAACCTGGAGTGCCGTGGTTACCACGACACTCCCGGCGGTAAACTTCAGGGCAGTTACCTATGGGAACGGTTATTTTGTGGCCGTAGGTGATGGAGGAAAGATATTCAGCTCTCCTGACGGGTTGGCCTGGACCCAGCAGGGAAAATCTCCCTTTACAGGGGGATTGCTCACAACCGCCACATTCTACGCGGTCTCCTATGGGAACGGTCTTTTTGTGGCCGTAGGCGCCGGCGGCACAGTCCTTTGGTCGCAGGACGGCTTTCTCTGGATAAGGAATCCTGCCATTGCCTCCGGCGGCACTCTTACCTCGATCGCATACGGCAAGCCCATGTTCGGAGAGGCAGCCATATGGATGGCCGTGAATTCCTCCGGACGGGTCTTTACCTCGACCAATGCAACCATCTGGACGCCTTTCACCTCGAGCCAAACCGGCATCACCACGGGACTATGGGGCGTCACCTTCTCGGGGGGTATCTTTGTTGCCGTCGGCAGCTCAGGAAAAATCTTTACGTCCGATGACGGCGAGCTTTGGGAGCTCTCCACCGCCCCCTTCAATCCCAACACCCTGACACCTATTACCACAGTCTTCAGGGCAGTCGGCACTGACGGAACTACCTTTTATGTGGTCGGAGACGCGGGAACGATTCTTACCTCCTCGGACCCCCGTTACCTGCCATATAAGTCTTCCAATCTCGGTGCCTTAACCGCAAATATTTATGCGGGAGGAAGGTTTCTGCTCGCCGGTCAGTACGGGAATATCTTTACCTCCACCAATGGCAACACGTGGAGTGAATCGAGGCTCACGACCACTTATCTCAATGCGCCTTATATAGAGAGCATCGGTTTTGGCAACGGCCTTTTCGTAGCAGTGGGCGACCGTGATGAAGATTCTTCGGTACCCGTGGTCTTTACATCGCCGGACGGCATCGCCTGGACGCAGCGGTCCGATGTTATCGCTTCTCCCGCCCCCGTCCCGGTCTCCAATCAGGACCTCCTGGGGGTGACCTATGGCAATGGCGCCTATGTCGCGGTAGGTACTGCCGGCACGATCGTTTCATCCCCCGATGGGACAACCTGGACCGCCAGGTCTTCAGGGACAAGTTTTAATCTCACCTCTGTCACCTATGGGCTTGGATTCTTTGTTGCAGTCGGTAATAAGACGGTCCTTACCTCTCCTGACGGTGTCACCTGGGCCCCGATCGTGGTCACAAACCCGCCCCCTTTTGAGAGCGTCACCTTTGCAAATGTCGGCGGCACCGGCACTTTCGTCGCCGTCGCCTCGAACGGCGCGATATATACCTCCACGGCCCCCAATCAGGCATGGGTTAGAGAAACGACCCTCGGCGCAGCCCTTTACGGGGTTACCTACGGATCAGCAACCTATGGTTTCGTAGCCGTGGGCGCGGGAGGTTTTGCCGCCTACTCGCCCACCGGCAGCACCTGGACGGCGATCACAACCAGGGCTGGAGTGGCCCTTTATGGGGTTTCATTCGGCGGCACGCCACCCAATACCTACTATGTGGGTTCAGGCGCTTCGTCGAAAATATTTACCTCACCTCTGGCAACGCCATAAGAAATCACAAATAGAGCCTCATCAAAAGGGCCGTTCCTGAAAGGGACGGCCCTTTTCTTTTCCTTCTGTGCGCCCTTTGGCCCGAAGGGTGAGTCAAGCAATGGGTCTGAACCTTTTGTCCGGGTATCGGGCGACGCGGATCAGGCAGGGAGGGGTTAATATGCCCGACAGCGTGAACGGTATAAGGACAAGGGACTGCAGCCTCTCATCCTCACGGGGAGGGCAGCCATTTCCAATGATGTGCCGCATGGATAAATTGAAGAGAGCGGGAAGCGCCAAATATGACAGGGTCCGCGCGCCCGATGATGAGAGGGCGCGCGGACCCTGGTGCGGAATATGGCTGCTATTTTGCCTGCCTGATAGTGGCGATCTTTTTCTTCAAGGGCGTCTCAGTAAGGGAGACGGTAATCGTGCCTGTTCTCGCGACGGCTCCCGCGCCGGTGTTTGCATCGACCGTGTACGCCAGGGTATCTGCTGCGGGGTCTGCGGCTCCGATATGAAGCCACGAGAAAGCCGTGCTCGCCTGCCATTCACAGTCGGTAGGGTCGACTCTTACGGCAAGGCTGTAATCACCCCCGGTGTTTGGCACGGGCTGCGATGCCGGCAAGAGGCCCGTAATGGCGCAGGGCTTGCCTGCCAATGTCACGAGAAAGGGCTCGCCGCCAACGGTGATGATACCCGGAAAGTCCCCTGCGGGCTTTTTGGCCGAGCTCGTGTTTCTCACGGCCGTGAACTTTATCACGCCCGAGCCTTTTGAGGTATTCCAGTTAAGCACACTACCTGAGATCCAGTCATAATCTTCAGTTATCTCAGGGACAGAGCATGAGAAGGGGGACGTCACGTTGACGACAACCGCCCCTCCGTTAAAGGGAAAATTCTTCAACGCGGGCCTGAGGGTATAGATGCACCCCGACTTATCGAGAAAGCGGCCGTACACCTCTCCGTCAGTAAAACCGTCCATCTGATTTAAGGTGGCTCTGGTTGCGACCATGAAATACCCGGCGCCGTCAAAAAGGGAAAAGCCGCCGATAGGGATTTTGTTGCCTGCGGTCTCAAAAATCGTTACCCATTCGCCCACCGGATCAAAGTTCCCGTTCAAATATCTGGTCGCCATAACAGGGGAGCCTCCCGCAGGGACCTGGCTGCAGGCAACGAGGTACGCGAGGCCGTCTCCGGCGGTCACGAAGCACCCCGTAGCTGTCTGCCCCTCATATATTTTCTTCCGTGCCCCTTTCGCTCCCACAGCAGAGACCGGTCTTACCCAGAACCTCCAATCAGCTGCATTGATCTTCTCGCCGTAACTCACGGTGTGTCTCGTCCCGTCGAAACCGACAATGAGGGGCATGTTACTCGGGTCCGCATAAGTCTTACTTACCGGATCGATCACAAAAGATGCATTTGAAAGTACGCCGGCGGCCGTCACAAATTGGCCCCATATCTTTGTTTCATCTGTCCAGGCCACAAGATACCTCGTACCGTCGAAAGCGACCGACGGGACCTGCCCTCTTTTCGAAGTGATGATGAATTCGTCTCCCACGGTCCCGTTTGCGGAGACGAGACGGCCATAAATCCTGGGGCTGAAATCCGTGTCGGTGCCCGCCCTCTGGTCCTCCCAGACCACCAGAAAGAGATTGTTCGAGGCATCGAAGGCCATGTTGCGCACGTTCAGCTCCTGCCTCCGGTCGGCTCCCGCGCTGGGACCGGCGATAAGAAAGGGCGTGCCCGCCACTCCGGTAGTGCTTATGGAGACTCCATAGATATCACCTTCGCTTTCCTGGCCCCTCATACCGGTCTCATAGATCATAAGATAACTGGAGCCGTCGAAGCCTACCTGGGGCGCACCTCCCGTAAGTCCCACATTTATCTGGGAACCTACCAAATGGCCGTCTGCGTCAACAAACTGGCCCCGTGCATACCGGCAGAAATCGCCTCCGCACACGGTGCCGCCGTTATCGTAATACATGAGCCCCACGAGGTAGTTTGTCCCGTCATAGGCGACCGAAAAACCGACCTGGCCTTTCGACGCATCGACCGCTACGGGGAATTCGCCCCCCAGCGGCACTACGTTCACCCCTGACGCGTGAGCGGACGATATCCCGCTGATCAGGAAAAAAGAAATGAAGAGAAGAATGAAAAGGAAAAGCTTCGTTGAGGCGGATCTTGACACGTTTTTCATAAAACCTCCTTTTATGCCCCCATACTATCAAAGGACGGTATTATATGGGATAATACTATGGAACCCGGGATCAATGCAAGCAGGACTCGAAAAAAAGAGAGTGGCTTTTTCTGAAGGGCCAATTTCATTAAAACCACAGGCCGTCGCCTTTCCGGATTAAAGCACGTGCTTTGCCAGGGGGAGCTTCCGTATGTAATGGCTTATCAAGAAAGAAAGGGCCACCCCCACGACCGAGACGGCACAGAATTTCACCAGCGGCGTGCCCTGAAGCAGGGGATAGGCACAATATGCCAAAGCCACAATGATGGGCGCGTGCATGATATAGACGGTGTAGGCGTCATCGGCCATGGCCTTTGCGACAACTCCCTGAAAATTCCAAACCCTCCTGAATACAAAGAGGAGGCTGATTGTCATCCCGATACAGAGAAAGCTCTCCATCATCGCGCTCACCAGGGACTGCCAGTGGAGTCCCCCTGCCAGAAGGCTGAGCGTCCCTGACAGGGAGGATGTGCCGACCATGACGACATATGCCACGAGAACAATCGATGTGATGGCGATCCAGAAACGCCCCATGGAGCCGGTAAGTCCGGTGATCCAGCCACGCCTGTAGGCGATCACTCCGATGAGATAAAGACTTATATATTGGGCATAATTGCCGATCCTCAGGTAGAAGATCTGCACGGACGGCGGGAACCAGATCCGGACCGCAAAGGTAGCCAATCCCAGAAAAAAGGCAAACCATACTGTAGCCGGAATTCCGGGCATGGTATTATTCCCCTGTTCCCTTTCTTCTCCTTTCCCCTGCATCAGCCGCCAAAGCATGTAGAGTCCCGAAAGAACGAGAAGCACTTCCACGAACCAGAGCGGGCCGGGGGCGACATTCCTGAATTCGAGAATATTTGCCCAAAAGGAGTAACGGGGGCCAAGGGTATTGATGTTCACGACATATACAATGGCGGGCCTAATAAAACAGGCATAAAAAAGGAAAGGCAGACCCAGGCGAAGGAGACGGTCCCGGGCGAACCGGGCAGCACCCTTGCGCTCATAAGAGCCGGGCGTGAAATAGCCTGATATCATAAAGAAAAAACCCATGAAGAATGTCCTGTTCACCGCAAGGAATGTGGTGAGGATGAGCTTCGTCGCCCCGTCGTCCGCGGCCTGGTAATAGTACCATCCCTTACTCGCCCCATAGGTAAGGGCGACATGATGGAGGACCACCAAAATAGTGAGGATTATTCTGATGTTGTCGATAAAGTAGAGTCGCATCCCGAAACGTCTCTCCCGTGAGTCCCGGACATTTATATCCACCGGCGGACCGGCGCCCGAACCGCATGGTCCGCGGCAGGTTTATCGGATGTAATAACCGACTGCGA
The DNA here is from genome assembly GCA_036504895.1 of Syntrophorhabdaceae bacterium. Lineage (NCBI taxonomy): Bacteria > Pseudomonadati > Thermodesulfobacteriota > Syntrophorhabdia > Syntrophorhabdales > Syntrophorhabdaceae > Syntrophorhabdaceae bacterium. The sequence goes on along the minus strand of DASXUJ010000110.1, from coordinate 343 downwards.
ACAGATTTCCTACCATAGAATACCCCCACATTCAATTGATTTCAGGCAAAGAAACCACACCCGCGACACGGTAAAAGGCTGCATAAGGCCGGCTCGGTCTAAATTTTTTTCCGCCTTGTGAAGAGCGGACACTATCCCGATATTCCAGCCGATCGGGGTACGGGGCATGGATTCACTTGCACTGCCAGGGTTGACAATGACGGTCCCGGTGTTTATTTTAAGTCCGTGACATATGAGAAGACTGACAAAAACGGCTATTGTATCCATACCTCTTACTGTTCTTCTATGTTTTACCTACGGAAGCCCCAGCCGCATCACCGGCCCATCCTCCGAAGAAGCCAGG
>DASXUJ010000109.1 GCA_036504895.1 Syntrophorhabdaceae bacterium | reverse complement strand
CATGAAAGGCGTGGCCGATGAATTTCGAGGGTATGAAAATATCCCTCTCACTCTCCCTGTCAGGTATGACGAAGCCGTTGCCGCTTCGGGTGCACCAGAGGGTCCCTGTCTCGAGGTTCATTTCATGAGGAATTCCGAAGCGGTTGTTCCTGAGCCGTACAATTGCCCCTTCATGGATTAGCTCCCTCAGGAACCTTCGAAGGGATCTTTTGTCCTGTTTGTAGAGGGTAAAAACTTTTTGCAGGTCTCCGAACGCGAGGGGCCGGCTTTCCTGCTTGAATATTTTGAACAGGTTTTCCTTCGTCAGGGAAAGGGTGGCTATTTTCTTTTGTTTTCTCATATCAGCTCACTTTTTGGACCCGGGCACATCCCGATTACTTTTCTCAATATGGTTGCAACCAGATTGGTGCTGCACTCTTTGCTCATAAAATATTTTAACATATTCAGGGATTTATTTCTCTTGATACATAAAAAGGAAGGATAAATTTGTTGAAATGGCGGAGAGGCAGGGATTTGAACCCTGGGTACGGTTTAACCCGTACACTCGCTTAGCAGGCGAGCACCTTCGGCCTCTCGGTCACCTCTCCACAGGACAAAGTATACTGATTTAGGGTCTGAAAGTAAATTATATTCATCAATGGGGAAGAAGCGGGACATCCCGGGAACGTTGACATCGGGTATCGTAGATTCTATACTATCTCTGTAGTAATAGTATATGATAGATAGTTTCAAAGGTGCGACCAGGAGGAGCGAAATGTCGGAAACAAAGGAATTCTCAATCAGGTTGAAAGTACTTGATGGGGAAACCGGTACTACGCGGATTTGCGGGCCGGAAGAGGCCGAGACATGGGATTGGAAGAATCCGGAGATATGGAGAGTGGTGAACGGTTGGCAGGTGACGAGTTACGAACAGTTGGTGCGCCTCCTTTATGAGAAAGCGATGAGGGGTATAGAAGAGGTAGAGATGCTCGAGGCCCCCCGCTTCACCATGCTTTCGGGGGGATAAAGGTTTATTATCCGAATTATGCCTCTATCCTGCCGCCTCTGTTTTATATGCTGATTTTCTCAATAAGGGAGGCTTTATAAAAATAGGCAGGTTCAGAAACTTGACGAGAGCGGGCTGGAACTGTCTGAAATACTCGCTCCCTTTCGCGGGGTCGGAAGTGGGAAGCTCGAGGGTAAGGGTAAAGATATCCCTTTCCTGGCCTGCATAATTCCCAAGGGAACCCGGGAAAAATCCAAAACGCTTAAGAGGGTGACCGGTCTCCTGACTGATCCTCTCAACCCAGTTTGAAAACGATCCGAGCTCCGAAGAGGGCCCGTCGAAATCATAGGCATTCAGGGGAGAATGGACGGCCAGGATTTTTTTCGGCTTGTATCGTTTAATCAGCGCCATCTGGAACATGGTCTCCTTCTCGGAGCCCCCTCTCTTTCCAGGATAGTACCGTTTATTCCGGCCGTGCTTCCGCTCCCAATCGCGAAGCGCCCTCATCGACCATTCTTTTGTGGGGAAATTCCTGTTTACGTCCACGCCGCGTGCATTCGTGCGGGTAGGGGGTAGGGAGAAAAAACCATCCGGGTTCACGAGGGGTGCGACGATTATACATCTGTCTTTAAACATTGACGGGTTGCTCTCGATATAGTGGGAAAGTTTCAGCATGATGTATACGGTGGGGATCTCATCTCCGTGGATCCCTCCGAGAAAGAGGGTGCAGTCGGAGGGGGAATCGCCGAACCGGGCAAAGATCATCGGCCTCTTGAGGTGGCTTGTCCGGTATGACTGCCATGGGATATCCTCTATTTTAATGTCATTCCAGCCGTATGCGGCACACCGTCTGCCCAGCTCGTCAATAAGGGGAGACAGTTCTTTTATTGGAGACGGCGCGGCTGAAACGTTGACGGCGAGGAAGACCGCAAGAAAGGCAGGGCTTAAAAAAATGCCCAGGACCGTGAGGGCGGTGCGGGAAAGAGGTTTCTTTATCTTCGTCAATAAACCCATTGTTTCTGATCCTGACTGTCTCGCTGAATGTAAGGTTCTTGCAGCGGAATGGCCGCAGGTAGTGCAAGATATACTATTCTTTTTACCGGGCGGATTCAATAGTTTCCTTCTCTATAATTGATCGAAGCCGACGGCCCGGGACAAGAGTTGACGACAGCGCATCCGAAGGTATATAAATAGACGTCCATATATGAGAGGGCGCGGAATTCCCTCGGCTTCCTTACCATCTAATCTACTCAAGGTTCCTCTGCTTCGGGGAACCGGTCACTCAGGGGGGACCATGAAACGGCTGATTATCATTCTCGGATTGCTATTACCCGCAGTCTTCCTGTCTGTCTCGCAGGGAGTCGCCGCGCCCAGGCTCAAAAACTGGACAGGCAGCCGCGGGTGGGGCGCTGAGGCGCCTTATGTGCGGCTCTACAATGTAAAGACAGTGGAAACCGTGCGGGGCATGGTGACGGCTGTTCAGAGGTTTATCCCCGGCAGGGGCATGTCGGCGGGGGTGCGTATTCTGGTGAGGGTCGGCATCGATGTGATGGACGTCCACCTGGGGCCGGAGTGGTTCATTGAAAATCAGGACCTGATGATTCACCCAAAAGACCAGGTTGAGGTAAAAGGCTCAAAAGTTTTTTTTCGCGCTCAACCAGCCCTGATAGCCTCGGAATTAATAAAAGGCGACAATATTATGAGACTTCGGGATGAAAACGGATTTCCTGCCTGGATCGCCTGGAGGCGCCATTAGCCGCTTTGCCTCACCTGCCAACGGGAATATTTTTGATTGAACGTTCCAACAGTCTTGCACTTTCCCCTGGCAGATAAATCTTACCTGTGTGGGGCGCGAGCACTGAGATGCCCTCCATCTCATATGTTTTTCCCTGAGATTTAATATACATCAGATTGGTCCCAAGGGGAAAATCGGCACGGGCCTCCCCCTTTCGCACCGTGAGTACAGCCTTGCCCGTCCCGGCCCCTTCCAATGAGAAGATGACGCCCGGAGCACTGAAAACCTCACGGGCGGGGACGAATAGACGGCTCTCCACCATGCTCAAATCGAATCCAAGTGCCTTGGCGGTCATTCCGGCGATCTCGGTGTTCTCGATCAAACCCAAAGGACGGTTAAGCCCGTAATGGTAAAGGAACACGTCCTCGCCCGTGTGACCTTTCGTGGTCCAGCCGATTCCCGATCTCGCGCTCATCATGGGACCCAAAGCCCGGCGGGGACCTTGTGACGCATTGCGCAGGGTTTTTATCTCGCCGGCGGTTAAATCCTTAATCCCATAAAATTCGCCTACTATGTTCCGGATCTTTTCTTCCGAGCCGTCCTTTTCCAACTTCTGCTCCACTCCTTCAGCGGTAAGAACGGCTTTTTTCAGAGGACCGAATACTTTTTCGAAGGGGAGGGTGGAGTAGCTCTTATTCACCCCGTCGCTTCCAAGGGACATGCCGCCCGTGCCATGGTCCGCGAAGGCAAGGACGAGGGTCTTGCCATCCTTCTTCGCGAAATCGAGGGCCACCTTTACGGCTTCGTCAAAGGCGAGGACCTCGCTGACCACGCCGATGGGATCATTCGCATGGGCTGCCCAGTCGACTTTACTCCCTTCCACCATAAGAAAGAAACCCTTCTTGTTCTTCGAGAGGATCGTAAGCGCCTTTTTGGTCATTTCGGCGAGGGCAGGCTCCTCCGGCCTCAAATGGGGGCGATCGAACTCATTTGCCATGGCGTCATCGGCAAAGGCCCCCCAGACCCTGTTGCCCCTTGCCTTTTCCAGCTCTTCTCTCGTGTGGACAATGAGATAGCCCTTTGCCCTGAGCACTTCAGTCAGATCCTCTCCGTCCGTCCGGGCACCGCCCTTTTCCTTCGGTACAAGGTATTGTTTCCCGCCGCCCAGTACCACATCCATGCCTTGATATACCTGATGCTTCCCGATTTCGTTATAATTATTCCGATCCGGCCAGTGAGCGGAAAAGGCCGCCGGGGTGGCATGCTGAATATTCGACGTGGCCACGAGACCTACCGACTTCCCTATAAGCTTTGCCCCTTCGAGGACGCTTGGCACCGGCTTATACCTCCGCTCCTCCGGTATGGGTGCGGCGCCCGGTGTGGTTACCGAATCGGGAAGAATTCCGATAAATTTATCGGCAGTCTTATGTCCTGTGGCAAAGGCAGTGGCGGCCGGGGCGGAATCGGTGATCAGGGAGTTCGCGCCATAGGTTCGCACGCCCCCGAGATACATCCGATCGAGGGCGAGGGGAGCGCCTTTATACCATCGTGCAACGGTAACCTGAGCCGGGCTGCACCCATCGGGCACCATTATGATCACGTTTCTGAAACGGTTCCCATGTTGGCCTGCGGCGGCTGCGAGAGATGAAAAAAATAAAAGAATAATGAGGGCCAGGACAGCCGGTCTGAGACGGAATCCCATCAGATTCTCCCTAGTATACATTTTGCCAAGAAATGGCTTCCCTAGTGTAACCTCAGATCAACCGAATGTGGAGAAAATAAAGAGCCGGACCCTATTACCTTACGCTAATTATTGACAATAACAGGGCTGGTGCTGATAATCGGGTATTGGGGGCAGTAAGGACGTGACTTTTCCGGTCACACGCGAGAAACAAGCCCCTGACCCTATTGACTGCCGATGGAGAGTCCCATGTATGATGTCATCATCGCGGGAGCAGGTCCCGCCGGCCTTACGGCTGCGGTCTATTCCGCCAGAAAACAACGGAGGACTCTCCTTGTGAGCAAAGATATGGGCGGTCAGCCGAACTGGACCCTTGGCGTCGAAAATTACATGGGTTACCAGTTTATAGAAGGACCGGAACTGATGCGGAAATTTCTGGACCAGGCGCGGCAATTTCCGATTGATGTAAGGGTGGGGGAAACCGCCAGGGCCATCTCCCTTCATAAGGGGATATTTACACTCGCAACCGAAGGAGAGATATCCTATGAAGGCCTCACTATAATTGCGGCAACGGGCAAGAGTCCACGGACCCTCAACGTGCCGGGCGAGAAAAGTCTGATAGGACGGGGTGTAAGCTATTGCGCCACCTGTGATGCGCCATTTTTTCGAGGCCGCGACGTGGCGGTGGTCGGCGGGGGCAACTCCGCGGTAGGGGCCGCCCTGGACCTTGTGAAAGTGGCAAAACATGTATATCTCATCTCCCTCACCGTATTGACTGCTGACCACGTGCTGGTGAAGAAACTGGGAGATTCTCCGAACACTACCATCCTTACGGGACATGAGACTTTGAGTATTATCGGGGAAGAGTTGGTAGGCGGTCTCGTGGTCCGGGATCTAATTAAGAACAGGGAAGTAACCCTTGAAGTGGAAGGGGTATTTGTGGAGATCGGCCTCTCCCCTAACTCAGGCCTGATAGGGGACCTGGTTCCCCTGAATAGCTTGGGCGAGATCGAAGTGAGCTGTGCGAATGAAACCATAATTCCGGGACTTTTTGCGGCGGGGGACGTGACGAACGTCCCTGAGAAGCAAATCGTCGTCGCTGCGGGTGAAGGCGCGAAAGCGGCGCTCCAGGCCCACCGTTTCCTCCAGAGGCAGCGGGACGCCTGAAAGCTCGAATCTCCATTCACTGTAAAACAGAATTCTTGCAAATTATCCATCTCATGCCGTAAACTGGTGAAATAAATTTAAGAAAGGGAGGAGAAGATGCCCGTTATTACCAGAGATAACATAATGGTGCCCTTGGACGTGCCGAGGGTAATGCGCGATACCTATATCGAGAACTATTTGGCGATCACAAGGTCGAGCGGAAGATTGATGCTCTTTGCGGGAGACCAGAAGATGGAGCACCTGAATGATGATTTCTATGGAAAAGGGATCCATCCCGATGATAACGGACCGGAACACCTTTTTAAAATTGCCGCTCAATCGAAAATCGGCGTATTCGCAGCCCAGCTCGGCCTTATCGCAAGGTTTGGTATGGATTATCGAGATGTGCCCTATCTGGTGAAGGTGAACTCCAAGACCCCCCTGGTGCCTACGGCCCAGGATGACCCCGTGAGCCACCAGTGGTTTGACGTGGAGCAGGTGGTCGAATTCAAGGAGAACAGCGGCCTCAATATTCTCGGGGTGGGGTTTACCGTTTACCTCGGCAGCGAATATGAAAGCGATCTCCTGGTGCAGGCCGCCCAGCTCGTCTATTACGCCCATCTGAACGGTCTTGTCACCGTCCTGTGGATGTATCCCCGCGGTAAAGCGGTAAAGGACGAGAAAGACCCTCACTTGATAGCGGGTGCAGCGGGAGCGGCCGCATGCCTCGGCACCGATTTTGCCAAAGTAAATTATCCCACAAAGGCAGGAGAGGAGTCCCGTGAGATTTTCAAAGAGGCGATTCTCGCAGCCGGAAGGACCAGGGTGGTCTGCGCGGGCGGTGGAAGTGAATCCGCGGAGAAGTTCCTCGGTCAACTCTACGACCAGATCCATGTGAGCGGCGCGGCGGGAAACGCCACGGGAAGAAATATTCACCAGAAGTCTCTCGATGAGGCGGTCCGCATGTGTAATGCGGTATATGCAATTACCGTTGAGGATGCAAGTGTCGACGAGGCGGTAAAAATATATAAAGGCTGATACTTATCCGCAAATAGTATCGATGAACAGGGGGCCCCGGGGTCTCGCGAAGGCGGGACCCTTTTCACTCCGTAATATGTGGCCGAAGACGCGGCGTTCGGAGGAGGGAACCGGTTGTCTTAGAGGACAAAACCTGTGGGAAAGGTCCTGATAGTATGATAATATCAGTCAAATGAACGAACGGGAGGATCCATGGTATCCGATACGCGCGCATACGCAAAACCACTAATACCTTTTCTCTGCACCCTCTTTCTGGCCCTTGCCCTTTTGGGCTGCGACCCCGTGATCAATATGACCAGGGACGGCGAGTACTATCTCGTATCGGGCGATTACTATAAAGCAATCGATGTCTACACTCACGCCATAAACCTCAATTCGGGCAACGCCATGGCTTATCTCGGCCGTGCCACGGCCTGGGAGGAACTGGGACGCTTTGATAAGGCCCTCGACGATTTTAATGCCGCCGTCATTCTCCTGCCGAAAGACGCGGGTGCGCTGCTCGATCGCGGCCTTCTCCATGAAATTATGGGCAGTTACAGATTGGCCCTTGATGACTATACTATGGCATGTCAACTCGATCCCACCAATGGGAATGCCTTCTTTCACCGGGGGAATGCCTCCATGAGCCTGGGCGATACTGAAAAAGCCTTTGAGAACTATAGAACCGCGGCCCGCCTTGGACACGTGGAATCTCAGAATATCTTGAGGTCAAGGGGAATGGGCTGGTAAATATTCATTGAGAGAAAGGAGAGAGGATATGTCCCTTTCACAGGATGACATCGTTTCCTTGCTTCATCAGTATGTGAAGAACGAAAGAATGGTTAATCATTGTTATGCTGCTGCCGCGGTTATGCGGGCTCTGGCGCGAAGGCTGGGCAGGGATGAAGAGAAATGGGCAATGGCGGGACTTCTCCACGATCTGGATATAGAACTTGTGGGGGGCGATCTCAGCGTCCATGGTCTTCAAGCCGGGCGCATACTGAACGAGCTCGGGGTGGACCCTGAAGTGGTCGGCGCGATAGTGGCCCACAATGAAATGGCGAAAGGCGCAAAGAGGGATACGGAGTTCCAGCATGCCCTGGCCGCGGGGGAGACGATCACGGGCCTCGTCGTGGCCACCGCCATGGTTTACCCTGATAAGTTGCTGGCGAGTGTCAAAGCGAAGTCAATAACGAAGAGGATGAAAGAGAAGGCCTTCGCCGCCTCGGTCAGCCGCGAGAATATCAGGGAGTGCGAAATGATCGGCATCCCCCTCGATGAATTTGTGGACCTCTCCCTTACGGCGATGAAGGAGATAAGCGATAAACTGGGTCTCTGAAGAGCCGGCGGACCTTCCTTCTATTCCGGAGTAGGGATGGCTATCCGAGATAAACCGCCTGATTCGTGCCGGCGGCCCGGGTCACGGCATCTTTATCAAAATCCAGGCTCATAAGCCTTTGAGCGGCCTCCGTGACGGTCATGGAGCCTCCCTTGAGCGCGCCGTTCCCATCAATTATTGCTTCTTTTCTGCGGTCCCGGACCATGACGGGCGTTTCTTTCACCGTATCCGAAACGATCATAATTTTTGAAGGGTCCTTTAGCCTGAAAACAAGCTCGATGCTTCTGGGGTGAAGGTGAAAGGGGTCTGCGATCAGCTCTACAAAGATATGGGGATTGAGGAGGCCGAACCCGATGATACCCGGCTCCCTCTGGTGAAAAGGCCTTGCTGCGTTCATAAAATGGGTAATCCCCTTTGCCCCGTGATGAAAGCCTGCTTCCGCTTCGTGAAAGGTGGCGTCCGTATGGCCCATGCTCACGCTGATCCCTGCCTTCGCACAGCGGGTAATGAGCTCGGGGCCTCCGGAAAGCTCCGGCGCGACGGTGATGATCTTTATCACGTCCTCGAAGCCTTCCACGAGGGACCTGAGTGGGTACTCGCCGGGCTCAATAAACGTAGCAGGATCGAGTGCACCCGCACGAATCGGGTTGAGGAAGGGTCCTTCCAGGTGAGCCCCGAGTATTACGGCAGCCCCGGCGTCGGATGAGCGGTGTTCTGCCTGCGCCTCCATCGCCCTCTTTATCGTCGCCAGTTGACTTCGCATCTCTTCAAGGGTGCCGGAATATATGGTGGGAACGATGGCGGATACGTCCGAGGAGCCGTGAATACTGGCCATGGCTAATATCTCCTCGGGATCTTTTGTGTGCGTGTCGTACCCGCCGATCCCGTGGGTATGAATATCTATCGTTTTCATTTTCCCACAATCATACCAGAGAACCGGCCGGGATAAAAGCATATAGAGAACGGTTGGGCAGGGGTGCTATAATGAGTGATATTCGGAGGCCGAAGGGGCCTCAAAAGTGTTGAGGAGAATTCATTGCCATGTCTGAAGATGGGATAATAAAACTTGGCAAATGGTCCGTGGGGGAGCTGGAGCGCCTTATGGAAGAGGCATCCTCCCTTCCCGAAACGGGTCCGAGGATAGAAAGAATATCAGGCATGCTTTTGGGCACCCCTTACCGGGCTTCCACTCTCATCGGGAGTGACCGAATACCCGAAAGGCTGGTGATCGATCTGGAAGGGGTAGATTGTTTCACTCTTATTGATTATGTGGAGGCCATGCGGCTTTCCCGCTCCCTGCCCGGTTTCAGGGATGCCCTGATCCGGGTGAGGTACCGCGAAGGCAGGGTTTCCTTTAAAGGGCGGAATCACTTTTTTACCGACTGGCTATACTCTCCCCGTAATCCTGTGGCAGATGTAACTCGCGAGATCGGCGGGGTTGAATGCCGCAGCGCAGTCAAACGGCTCAACCTGAAGAAAGACGGTTCTCTCTTCCTTCCCGGAATCGAGGTGACGGAAAGGGAGATCACCTATATTCCGGGCGAATCGATTGACAGCGTTCTGGAAAAGAGGATCAGGGAGGGGGATTATATCGGCATCTACACTTTTGAGGAGGGTCTTGACGTTTCCCATGTGGGTATATTCGTGGGGAGGGAAAATACGGGCCGGCTGAGGCATGCGTCCTCTTCTTACGAGTCGAGAAAGGTCGTCGACCAACCATTCGAAGACTATGTTTCCCGCAAGCCGGGAATCATTGTGGTGCGCCCCGGCTTGTGAGTCGATTAAGGCTTCTTTCGCAACCTCAGGGAAGTGTCACCATCCGTCCATCCATCCTCCTCTACCGAGCCCCGGCGTGAGAATTTTTAAGATACCGATTCAGGAGGCCTGTCAGCTTTTCCGTCCTGACGGACTTTCCCTCCGCCGTCAGATGATAAATAGTATTGGAAAAATACCGGTAATCCAGTGTGAAATCATGAGGGGTGCCCAGTATCGGCATATTAAGATTCTTCTTGAGAGATATGTAAAGTCGGTCCAATTGGATCTGATTACGCCTATATTCTTCCGAAGGAATTGCGCAAAAACATAAAATAACTGTAATCCCTCTCGCCCTGGCAGTGGCGGCAAGATCATTCAGGCGCATGTAAACCGCGGGATCAATCCCATCTGCGGGGAAGATAGAACCATATCCCGAGATCCGTTCCTTTGCCAGTGAAATAAATTCTTGATTCTTACTATCGCCGAATTTGTTGGCCCTGAGGGAATAATTAATGTAGCCTCTCCCAAAAGGGCTCTGAAAAGGCCGCGTGAACATGGCACGCGCAAGTCCCACAATTTTATATTGGCAGAGACTTGCCACATCGGGCAAAAGCTCACCTATGTCTAACCACCCTTTATAAAGGTATTTAAGGGCATTACGTGGCGACATGGCAAAACACCATTTTCTCACATCTTTGTTGGGATAAATTGAAGCATCATAGAGGAGTCCATATTCGGGCACAAGTACCAGTACATCCTTCGCTCTCATAAAGCGCATTGCTTCCATAGGAGCAAAGGTCAAGCCGAATCCGGCAAAAAGTCCTATATTCGCGACATTATACTCGGTCTCTTTTTGAACATATGAACTGTCGAGTCCCGACCAAAGGCCACTCCCGCCGGAGAAAACGATCAGGCGCTCCTGACGTATCGCGAATTCACTTACCATATCATTTTTATTTATAATGGACGCGAAATGATAACCATACCGGAGAGGCGCGACGCTAAGAAGGAAAAAACTCAGGGCTACCAGAACCGAAAAGAATACCACTTTCATGAAGAAGTTTTTCATATGCCTACTCTCTTCAAAACTGGAAGTAGATGAAGTTCTTCATATTATCAAAAACCCCAAAGATAAGTATCCCCATGGCAAGGGCATAGTAAATCGTCCACCGAAAAGGTGCCGGCCTGGCTGAGAGCATGGAACGCATCTCTTCCTGTGATACGAGTCCCTCGACAAGTTGCACGAGAAGGATGCCCAATAAGGCCAGCGGAAGCTGGATATGATCCAGACCCAGCTTATTCAGAGGCAGCATCTCTTTTAACTGAGCAGGATGAAGAGCCTCCCGGTAACCCGTAAAGAGGTGAGAAGCCACATAAAATGCATCTTCCAAATTCTTAGAAACGAAGAAAATCCAGGCGAAAGAGACTATGCAGAAGGTAATACCCACCTTCATGGCCTTGTGGAGGAGCACATGCTTCTCTAACTCGAAGGTGATGACAAATCTTTTTCTCAGATCCTGAGTCCAACGGGAAAGGAGGTAATAGAAGCCATGGAGCAGCCCCCAGACAACAAACGTCCAGTTAGCACCGTGCCACAGGCCACTTATGGCGAAAGTGACAAGAATATTGGCACACCACCTTAGCCGTGTCACTCGATTACCGCCGAGGGGACGGTAAAGATAATCCCGAAACCAGGTGGAAAGGGAAATGTGCCATCGCCGCCAAAACTCGGTGATGGATATAGCGTAATAGGGCCTTTTGAAATTGTCCACCAGACGAAACCCTATCACTTGAGCGGAACCAATCGCAATGTCGGAATACCCGGAGAAGTCGCAATAGATTTGGAACGCGAAAAAGAAGGTCGAGAGAACCAGAAAAGGACCGGAAAACTCCCTTGGATTTGCATAAACCGTTGACACGAGCATGCCTAGCCTATCCGCGACCACCACCTTTTTGAAAAGTCCCCATGCCATCAACTTAATGCCATTTGTTGCCAAGTCATAAGAGAATTCATGCTTCTCGCGGAACTGGCGAAGCATATGTTGCGGCCTCTCAATGGGACCTGCCACCAACTGAGGGAAAAACATGATAAAAAGGCAATAATAGCCAAAATGTCTTTCGGGCTTTTGGGCCCCTTTGTAAACCTCTATTATGTAACTGATGCTCTGGAAACTGTGAAAGGAAAGGCCCACGGGCAGCAGTATATTCAGTACATGGGGGGAATAATTCCAATGAAAGAACCGGGCAGCCGCGGTGATGGTATGGTCGAGGAAACCCAGATATTTGAAAAAAAATAGAATAGAGCACGTGAGGACAATGCCGGCGACAAGAATCCATTTTCTACTCCGGCCCCTTTGTTCCTGCAGCAGGAGACCCACCGCATAATCGATGACAATAATTGCAAAGATAACACCGAGGTACGCCGGGATGAAAGTCATGTAAAAAATTGAGCTTGCAGCAAGCAATAAAATCCAGCGGTATCTGTGGGGCATAAAAAAATAGAGGACCGCAACACTTGGGAAAAAAATGGCGAATTGTAAGGAATTAAATAACATGCAAGGTCCGGGGAAGAGGATGATTTGTGTGATACGATCTGTTAATTTTTGCCTTCATGTGGAATAAAAGGCCAAAGCAGGGATTATTCCCGTTATGGAGATTCATAGGAGGTTTGTGCCAAAATATGTACCTTATATAAATATACGGTATGAATGTCAAGTTTTTTCAGATATCCGGAAAAGGCTGCAAGAAGCCCCATGGGGCCCAAGCAATAACATCCCATGGAATGAAAATACCTCTTGATCGCCAATGCAGCCTCTAATTAACCAGGCAATGGTTAATCTGTCTTTGACTTATCTTAAAAGATCGTACGCGGGCTCTAAGGAAGATCGAATCTTTCTTGAATAGCTATCTCACCTGCCGATCAACAATGATCAAGAGTGCCGGGCGAATTTAACTTCGGTTTCTTTGCCACTACTCAAGAGAAGCAAAGAATGCATGCAAAAGGACCTTAGGCTCGTTGGCTGATTTGACCGGTTCGGTTGTTCATTCATGAATTGTAAAAGGATCATCTGCCGTTCCTGGAGGGATCCGATTGGTAATTATTTTTTCTTGTACGCTCTTTTCTAAAATGCGGTACTAAACAGCTCTATTTCTCAGATGAAATTGATTTTGACATAGAAGTGTTGATTACGGAAGGTATCTCATTCTGTGGATTCATTTCTATCCACTGTCCAATTCGGGGGTATAGCGGCTGTACTGGTTCTTGCCGCCCCGTTTTGCCCGGTACATGGCGACGTCAGCCTTTCGTATCAGGGATTCCGCGCTTTCCCCGTCATCGGGATAGAGCGCTCCGCCGATGCTGACGGTGACAAAGAAGTGATTGGAATCGACGACAAATGATTTTCTGAAGGCATGGACGATTTTTTCTACCACCGCCTGAACGTCCTCTGCTCCGTTTATCTCGTTCAGAATAAGCATGAACTCATCGCCACCCATCCGGGCGACCGTATCGCTCTTGCGGAGCACCGACAGGAGGCGGTTCGCGGCGGCCTTGAGCACAAAATCTCCCGCCTTATGACCCAATAAATCATTCACCCTTTTGAACTGATCCATATCGAGAACCGCCACGGCCAACTTGTCGCCTTTGCGCCGTACTTTCGCCATGGCCACTGAAAGACGGTCTCCGAAAAGTGTGCGGTTCGGCAACCCCGTCAGAGAATCATGGTAGGCCATATGCCTGATAGTCTCTTCGGCTTTTTTAAATGCCGTTACATCGCGCACAATTCCCTGATATCCAGCTACCGAGCCGTCACGGGCCTTCTTTTCAGAGACGGTAAGGAGGCAGTCCATTTCGATGCCGTCCTTTTTCTTCAGCTTTACCTCGAAATCCCGTACCGTGCCGAACTCCCTGAGCGATCTTATCACGGCGTGCCGGTCCTCTGTGTTCCGGTAAGTATCTCTCGCCTTCATGGAAAGCACCTCTTCTTTTATATGGCCGAAAAGATTGAGGAAAGACCTGTTGCAGTCGACAAAGCGGCCATCCACGGAGGCGATATAGATTGCATCATTTGAATCTTCAAAAAGGGTCCTGAACTTTTCCTCACTTTCGCGCAGGGCCTCTTCAGCCTTTTTCTTCTCCGTAATATCGGAGAGGAAGATAATGGTTCTGCCGTCGTCGAGGAAGGTCTTTGTAAAGGAGATCTCTTTTCTTGAGCCATTTTTGCAGGCTACGCTGAAAACTTTCTCCCGTGTCGCATGAGGACCGTTCTCGCTCAGAAACAAGATGGCCTTTTCCCTTTCGACTGGTTCGGGGTACGCCTTATCCAGCCAGTCAGCATATGAAACGGCATCGTCGAGGGTATATCCTGTAATGTTCGTATATTCGGGGTTTACATAAAGATAAAGGCCGCCGGAGTCGCCGAGGACTACGCCATAAGGGGTTTTTTCGAGGATCTCTCTAAAAGTCTCCCGCTCCTTATGGAGCATTTCCTCCATGAATTTTTGAGCAGTGATATCCTCATAGGTGCCTTCGTAATAGAGTATTTTGCCGTTTTCTGCGCGTACCGCCCGGCCATTCATGGAGACCCAGAAGGTACTTCCGTCCTTTCTGCGCTGCTCCGCCCTGAATCCCTCGATCCGGCCGTCTCGCTCCATAAGGCAACGGAATTCATCCTGCTTCATGGAATCAACATAGAGTTGGGCGCCGATCGAAGTTACCTTCTCCATCATCTCTTCTATGGTATGGTATCCATACATTTTTGCCATTGCCGGGTTTATGTTCAGGAGCCGGCCTGAAGGGGCGGCTTGAAAGATTCCCTCCATGGCGTTTTCCACTATGCTCCTGTATCTTTCCTCGCCCGCCTGCATGGCTTCGAAAGCCTTCTTTCGTGCCAGGGCATTGGCAAAGATTTCGCCCACTATCTTAAGGAGAGACGTTATTTCCTCGTCCCATGCCTTTTTTCTGAGAATGCTGTCGAGACCAAGGAAGCCTATGAGGGAATCGCCATACACCATGGGCACTGCGATAAGAGACTGCACGTCTTCACCCAGGATCTTCGTCTTCTCGGCCCTTGCCTTGGAGGGAAGGAGGCCCGTATCGGGGGCATGTATCACTCCGAGTCCCCGGAGCCTTTCAAAAAGCCAGGGGAGATCTTCTTCGGTGAGTCCCTTTACCCGGCTGATGAGGGAGGAAATTCCGTGGGCGCACCATTCATGCGTATTGCTTACCACCCTGCCATTTTTGTCGAACTGAAAAACATAGGACCTGTCGGCAGACGCGAAATTTCCCACCGCACCGAGCACATCTTTTATGCCTTCATCTATCTCATCGGCGGGAAGGGCGATAAAGTTTGTGGATAGGGCGAGAATCAATCTCAGCAACTCTTCGGTTCTTCCGTTTTTGCCTTCCTTTGTGGCGGCAGACCCGGTTTCGCGGGAGGGAGCGACTGTCTTCGCAATATCTTTATGACGTAATTGATCGGCCATATTCGTCTAGGGTTTATCGGCAAAATTGAATGTTACCTTAAAAGCGGCTCCAGGGCGGTCTCTCCCATGGCTTCGTAACATTGCTTAAGTATCTATTTTTCAGGCCGATAAGTGATGTAACCGCATAGACCCTGCGGTGTGGGAAGATCGGGTCTCTTCGGGCATAAGTCCGATAGATAATCGTTATGCAAAAGGGGCGGTCATGGGAACGAGCCAGTCAAACATTCTTCTTGAATCAGGCACGAATGAAGTCGAAATCCTGGAGCTTTTCATCGAAGAAGAGGAGTACAAGGGCTATTACGGGGTCAACGTGGCGAAAGTTCTCGAAATCATCCCCATGCCTTCAAAAATAATGCGGCCCCCTCACCTCAAAGGGTCCTTTGCATTCGGCATGTTCAACCACAGGGACAAGATTATCGCCCTCTTCGATCTGGGATCCTGGCTCGGAAGGACCAGGGTAGAGCATACGCCTCCCAAAGTCCTCATTACGGAATTTAATAACGTGGTAAATGCCTTTCTGGTCTCGGGAGTCACCCGTATCCACCGGGTCACATGGGGAGATATCAAGCCTCTCGACGGCTATATGGATGGCTTGAGCGATACGATCACCAGTGTTATAGAGCTCGAAGATAAACTCGTCTTCCTTTTGGACCTTGAAAAAGCGATGGCCGATCTGAACCCCGATCTGGCCATACAAGCCACCTCTCTCGCCTCGCTCCAATCATCGACATTCATGGATGTACCCATCAAGGTACTCCACGCCGACGACTCAGGGGTAATCCGTACCACCGTGAGAAAGCAATTGGAGGAACAAAAGGTCTTTTCCGTGAAATCGGCCACCAACGGTGATGATGCATGGGAATATATGGTGGGTGTCAAGAACAGATGCCACGAAGCAGGAACTGAACTTACTGACGAGCTCGATATCGTGCTCACCGACATTGAGATGCCCGGCATGGACGGATACCATCTCTGTAAACGCATCAAAGAGGACCCGGAGCTTAAGGCCATCCCCGTAGTGCTCTTCTCTTCCCTCATCACCGAAAAGCTTGCCCACAAGGGAGAAGCAGTGGGCGCGGATGGTCAGTTCGCAAAACCGGACATGCAGCTCATGCTCTTTATGAAAGAACTGGTCGAAAAAAGACGGCAGGAGGAGAAATAGCCTGACCTGCAAAATGTGATGTTTAAGCCCGTCACGCCGATGTGCCGGGCTTGCCATGCCAATCTCTCTCTATCGAAAAATCTACCTGCCTTGCAATCAGTCATTCCCCCACCGGACACCCTTGCGAGCACGCAAATGACCGATGTACCTATCGGTGGAATTCGGTTTATAAGGAAAATACTGGCATTTTGTGATATAAAAGTTTATTCTCACCTTAGAATCGGGCTACACCATCCCTTCCGGAGGATGGGCCAGGCAAAAGGTGAGCCTAATAAGCCAAGGGGGTATGGGAAATGAGAGAAAAAATCGCCGTCACTATGGGTTTAATAATCATTTCTTTCATATATCTCGCCACGGGCGCACAGGCATTTAATAAAGACGACTACTACCGGCTCATGACCACCAACGAATGCCGTGGCTGCGACCTTACCCGTATCGACCTTTCAGGCAAGGACTTGATGAATGCCGATCTTGCAAAGGCAAACCTGCACGATATCGATCTGGCGCAGGCAGACCTCTACTTCGCAAATATGCCAGGGGTCCGCCTTGACACTTCGAACCTTTACAGGGCAAACCTGAAAGGGGCAAACCTGGAAGGCGCCAACCTGGCCGGGGCCCATCTCTTTGGCGCCGATTTCTACGGCGCTGATCTCTCGGGCGCAAACCTTTCCGGCGCTGATCTCGGCGCGGCCAATCTCTCGCGGGCAAATCTTACAAGGGCGAATATGACAAAGGCCAACATGGTGGGGGCGATCCTTTCGGGCGCAAATGCGGCACGGGCAGTACTCAGGGATGCGAACCTTTACAGCGCAACTCTTGCGGGCACCAATTTCACCGGTGCGGACCTCATAAGGACTGATCTCAGAGGGGCATATATGGCCAAGGCAAACCTCTTTTGCGCGGATCTGCATTTGGCTCAAATTTCAAATGCCATCCTTCACAGTGCGGACTTGAAAAGCGCCGATCTCAACAGGGCCGACCTTTCGGGCGCCAATCTGACGGGCGCCAACCTGACGGGCGCCGATCTTTACTTTACCGATCTCACCAGGGCGAATCTGACCGGTGTTAACCTCTACAGGGCCGCCACATCCACGGCGATCATGTCGGATACGATTACCACGGGGACCATAACGGAAGACGGGGGTATCTGTAAGGTTGCGAGCCCCGGACGGGTACCGGCCCTTGCGGATAGGAACGCATTATTCAGGCCTTCTCTCATGGAAAGGGATATCAGGAAACCCTGAGCTCTTCCTGCCCAAAACGAAAATCGCTCACTCTCCGATAAAGAAGCAGGGAGGTCTTATCTCTATAGCGCCATATTTTTTCAGGTGATGGAGAAAATAAATACCGTCGAGATCGATATAATCAAAAGCGCCTGTGCCTGCTGCAAGCGATATCCCCGCGGAGAGACCCACCATTGTTTCGGTCATGCACCCTATCATGAGCTTCAATCCCGCCTCTTTCGCCATCGCAAGGAGATCGAGGGATTCCAGGATCCCGCTTTTTGCGATCTTTATGTTAACTCCTCCGGCAAGGTTCTCGCTGATCACACGCTTTAACTGCTCCCTTCCGACCACGGTCTCGTCGAGTATCACGGGTATGGGAGAGTGCCTCCTGATCTCTCTCAAACCCCTATAGTCATCCGCAGGGAGGGGTTGTTCAAAAAGCTCCGTCCTTATGCCGGTCTTCTCAAGAAAATCAATCATTTGAAAATAACTTCGGGGCGTGTAGCCCTGGTTCCCATCGAGCCGGAACGTAAAGTCCCCGGTCCTGAGGCCCGGATGACCGAAAATGGCGGAGAGGAACTTCTTGTCCTCCTCCACATGACCGCTCACTTTTATTTTGAAAATCCTGAACCCCTGCTTTACCGCATGATCGACCCATGGGAAAAGACCGGGGTCTTCGGGTATGAAGGGAATGGTGATATCCGTCTCTATCTCCCTCAGTTTCCCCCCATGCCACGCAACCTCGCGTAAGCCCCTGTGGTTGAGGAAGGCCCTGAAAAGTGCCGTTTCAAGGCCCGAGACAGCCATGGGGAAAGAGGCGTGCCTGCGGCGGATGGTGCGGACCCTGTCTTCCCACCCCTCGATCGGCATGCCTTTCAAATCCCTTGCCCATCCGGCGAGACGAAGTTTCATGGCAGCCATAGTATCTCCGGGAAAGGCCGCACTCGTCGGACATTCACCGGAGCCTGAGGCGCCGCCTTCCAGAATTACCGTCACAATGAGGCTTCGCATCATGCTCTTGCCGCCCAGTGAGGTGGCGAAGAATACCTTGAGCGGTCTCGAGACTTCTTTCATGCGGATGTGTGTTATCCGGTCTACGGCCACAGGGGCGCCCTCCCGAAGAATACGGCTGATTGACCCCGGACCCTTCCGGAATCCGGAAAGGCCGCACGGCGTACGCCGAACCTATTTTCAAAGGTATTCATTCCCACTGCGGTCCCCGACTCGACCGCCTCTATGAAATGTTCTCCGCCCATATAGAGCATGACGTGGTTCACTTCTTCCGGGGAAGGGGCAATAAATATAAGATCACCTGTCATTATGGAATCGGCGGTCAGGCGGCTTGCTTTCATCCATTGCTCATGGGCGTCCCTGGGAAGATCAATACCTGAGATACGGAAAACCAGATTTACGAGGCCCGAACAATCGACCCCCGTCGCAATCGACGCAAGACCGGGCATTTGCATGCTCCTGCCGCCCCACAGGTAAGGGGTCCCGAGAAAGAGCCGCGCCGCCGCCACTACTTCCTCTCTCTGCCTCTCTTCGTCATGAGCAGGCGCCGCGGACCTGAGATGTCGCGAATCGATCCAGCCGCAACGTGCCTTCCCTGCCTGAATAGGAGAAAAATATCCTCTCGGTTCATAAGTGTGATCGAGATTGACACGAGTGCCCAATGAGAGGGTGAAGAGTGCGGCGCTGCCTTCGTCAGGCGTGAGGAGTACGGGCACGATAGCGCTTTTTACCACCCTTATATCTGCAAGAGTTTCTTGCCGTGCGGGCTCGAGGCATTCTTTTTCCACCCATCCCGGATACCCCTCCCAAAAACCGTGACTTCTGAATGTTTTCTGCTCGAGGGCTTCGACGAGCGCCCATTTACCCTGATGCCCTTTCACGCTCACCCTCTCATTGAAAAGGAGCTGGGTTACCAGCTGTTCATCGTGATAATAGGAGATTTTCCCAGTTTCAGGAGTTCTCCTGAGATTGACCACCGGCTCGATTATTCTGTATTCCTTGTCTCCCTTCATCCCTTAGCTTTACCACATCAAGGGCGGGAACGACAATAGTTCGCAATGGCATGGATAAAGAGGTAACGATATCACCGATCCCTGCTGATTTAATAACGAATCTTTGAAGAGAGAGTAAATCGGAAATGTGAAAAAAATCCTAAAGTTTTGCGGACCGGCTGCCGATAACCGAGTGGGAAAATGGTTTTTCACGATGTGCGAGCGGGCCTTAAGGGGGAAAGGGCCGTCCCGTAACAAAATAACTGCAGCATAACTGGTTGTTACGAGGGGGCAAACAGCATGGAGGGAGTGCGGGAAGAGAATGGCAAAGTAGCCACGTTGCGTGAGGGCGGGAAAAAGGGGGGTTCCGACCGCAACAGGAGAGCGAGGGGCGCACGGGAAGAAGGAATCTGCCGCCTCATTTTTGAGACGGCCTATGACGGGATATTTGTTCTCAAAGAAGGGTTTATTGCGGACTTTAATGAATCCTTAAGGTTCGCTCTTGGGGGCAGCCGGGAGGATATCATCGGAAAGTCCCTTGCAGACCTTGGCCCTGCCGTCCAACCAAGCGGGGAGGAATCCCGCGATAAAGCCGTCCGTATAGTGGAGCAGGCCTTTAATGGTGAGGTGCAGCGTTTCGAATGGACGTTCCTCCGGTGCGACGGGACGGCCTTCGATGCCGAAGTAACGCTCCATGTCATTGACGGGACGGGCGAAAAGATCCTTGCAGGGACGATACGGGATATTACGGAGCGTAAAGCAAGGGAGAGATCCCTCTCCGAGGCGGCGGCGAGATACCGGGATATTTTCGATTATGCCACGGAAGGCATGTTCCAGTCCACGCCGGAGGGGCGATATATGCAGGTAAACCCGGCCCTCGCCCGAATTATGGGCTATGAGAGTCCGGAAGGCATGATTCATGAAATCACGAGTATCCGCGAACAGGTATTCATGAAGCCGGAGGCCCGGGCACGGCTTATGAACCTTCTTGAAAAAGATGGTCATGTGGAAGGCTTTGAAGCGCAGTTCCTGCGGAAAGACGGCACCGTCATCTGGGTATCTACCGACGCCCGCGTGGTGGAGGACGGGGAAGGGGAAGCCCTTTATTTTGAGGGCCTTACCCGGGACATCACGGAACGGAAGAAGTCGCAGGAGGCCCTTCGCAAAGAAAGAGAGACCTTCCTCACCATCCTCGACAATTTTCCTCACGGCGCGGCCCTCATCTCCGAAGAAGGGGCCTATCTCTACGTGAACCATAAGTTCAGCGAGATTACCGGCTACACCCTCGCCGACATCCCCTCGGGGCAGGAATGGTTTGTCCTGGCGTTCCCCGACCCGGAGCAGCGGAGAAACGCGGTCTCCGCGTGGATGATGGATATGAGGAACAAAGGCGCCGGAGAAAGGGAAGGAAAGATATTTTCAATCCGGTGCAAGGACAGCGCTCAAAAGTTTCTCAATCTCGTGACGGTCAAGCTGGAGACCGGCTCGTTTATCGTGAGTTTCGAGGACGTGACGGAGAAGCAGAAAAAGGAGGAAACCCTCCTTCTCACCCAATTTTCCATCGACCACGCCTCCGATGCGATTTTCTGGATAAAGCCCAGCTCCCGCTTTCTTTACGTAAACGAGGCATCACGCAGGATGCTCGGGTACACGCCCGACGAACTCCTTGACCTGTCCTTCTTTCAGGTCGATGTCGATCATCCGGCGGAAGAGGGCGGACGCCTCTGGAAGAGGGTTAAGGAACACGGATCGATGGCCTTTGAGTCCCGGTTCAGGGCAAAGGACGGGAAGGTCTTTCCCGTGGAGATCACGGCGAATTACGTGCACTTCCGCGGACGGAACTATGTCCTCTTTTTTGTCCGCGACATCACGGAACGGAAGAAAGGGGAAGAGGCGCTCCATATGGAGAAGGAGCGGCTTGCAGTCACTTTGGGGTCTATCGGAGACGGGGTGATCGCCACGGATACCGAGGGGCGGATAATCCTTCTCAATGCGGTTGCCGAGCAATTGACGGGCTGGCCCCATGAGGAGGCGGCAGGAAAGCCCCTCGCGGAAGTCTTTCATATAATCAACGAAAAAACCGGGGAGACTTGCGAAAGCCCCGCGACGAAGGTGCTCAAGACCGGGAAAGTGGTGGGACTTGCGAATCATACGGTCCTGGTCTCGAGAGACGGGAGGGAGTTCATCATCGCGGACAGCGGCGCCCCTATCACGAGATCCGACGGCACAGTGATCGGCGTGGTGCTCGTATTCCGGGATCAGACGGAGAAGAGGAAGACGGACGAAGAGCTCTCCAGGATCAGCAGGCTCGAATCGATCAGCGTATTGGCAGGGGGCATCGCCCATGACTTCAACAATATCCTCTCTATCCTCCTGGGCAGCATCTCTCTTGCCCGCACCTATATCGGAAGGGATGAAGAGAAGGCTGTGGCCAAGTGCAAGGATGCCGAGGCGGCGGTCAGCCGGGCAAAGGACCTTACCCAACAGCTCCTGACTTTTGCCAAAGGCGGCTCACCCGTGAAGCAAAAGTCGACCATATCGGACATACTGCGAGAGTCGGCACAGTTTGCCCTTACAGGCTCACCGACCCGCTGCGAGTTCGAGCTCTCCGAGTATCTCAGCCCTGTGGAGGTGGACCAGGGCCAGATAAGCCAGGTAATATCCAACCTCGTCATCAACGCCGATCAGGCCATGCCCCAGGGGGGCGTGATAACCATAAAAGCGGAGAATGCGGTATGGGAAGAGGAGAGAAGGCGGCATGGTTTTCCCCTGGCTGCCGGAAGATATATGAAAATTTCGGTCTCAGACCAGGGCGGGGGAGTCCCTAAAGAACATCTCGCCAAAATATTCGAACCCTATTTTACCACAAAGAAAAAAGGGAGCGGCCTCGGGCTGGCGATGGCCCATTCCATTGTCAAAAACCATGACGGGTATATAACCGCCGAATCTGAAAGCGGCGAAGGCTCGGTTTTCACCATTTTCTGCCCGCCTCCGCGGCAGATCCGACCGAGACGGACGGAACGGCCAAAGAAGGCGATACGGAAATGCTGGGCCGGGTCCTTCTCATGGACGATGAAGAGATGATCCGGGATATTACCGGTGAAATGTTGGGAAGCATCGGGTATAACGTATCTTTCGCTGCCGATGGAGAAGAGGCGATGTCGCTCTTCATCAAAGCCCGGGGTGAGAACAGGCCATTTGACGTGGTGCTACTCGATCTCACGATACCCGGAAACGTGGGGGGCGCTGAGGTCCTGAAACGACTTCGCGAGGTCGAGCCTGGGGTAAAAGCCGTGGTACTAAGCGGGTACTCCAACGATCCGATCCTCGCCTCATCGGGGGAACATGGATTCAAGGGTGTGCTGACGAAGCCATATACCCTTCAGGAGCTGAGCGATACCCTCGCCATTGTGCTCAGTGCAGGCAGTACTCCGGGCGACCGCTAATTGAGTGGAAATGGGGAGTGCGTCAATCGTCGCCCCCTCTTTCCCGTTAGATGGGTTCTTTTTGTTCAGGATGGGAGGGATGTCTTTTGTCTCCCGGGTCCTCGCCCGGAAGTGAAGCAGCCTCTGTCGTGGGCTTCATACGGGAACCGTATCTGTTAGTATACAACTGCGTAAATTCAGCCCCAAAAAAGAAGATCTGCGCCGAATAGTAGACCCAGACAAGGAGGACCACGAGAGAGCCTGCTGCCCCGTAACCTGACGCCATGCTGCTCTTCCCCAAGTACAGGCCGATGCAGAATTTACCGAGGGTGAAGAGAAGGGAGGTGAAGGCCCCGCCGAGCCATACATCGCGCCATCTTACCCTGACATCGGGCAATATTTTATAGATGAGCGAGAAAAGTATCGCTATAACCCCAAAAGAGATCACGAACTCGGCAATCTGCAGAAGAACGGTTATACCCGGAAAAAGACCGCCCATGAACGTGCCGAAGGCAGCGACCGCGGTACTCGCGGCGAGTGAAACAATGAGAAGGAACCCTATGACGGGTATGATGGAAAGAGAAGGCAGCCTCGACCTGATGATGCTCCAGAAACCCTGCGATGATTTGGGTGTCACCTCCCATACCGTGTTAAGCGATGTCTGTAGCTGGTAAAAGACCCCTGCCGCGCTGAACGCCAGTACCACCACACTTATTGCCGTCGCGACGATACCCACGGAGCGCTGTGGTGAATGCTCCACTATTTCTCGCAGCGTGTTCGCGCTTTGAGGTCCGAGGATACTCGCGAGCTGCTGCATGACCTGTCCCTGGGCCGCTTCTTTTCCAAAAATAAAGGCAACTAGCCCGATGATTATCACCAGAAGCGGCGCAAGCGAGATGATTGTATAGTAGGCAAGGGCAGCGGAAAGTGTCGACGCATCGTCATGCCGCCATTCCTGAAACGTATCTTTGAATAATTCTACGATCCCTCTCCATTTCATTCATTCACCCCGACGGTATCGATCTTAACGGGTCTCACGAATACTGAAATACTTAAGGAACATGATCGTCTACATGCCCGTTCATAAAATAATGAATAAGTATTCTCACTACCGGGAGTCAACTAAAATGGCTCAAAGATTTCCTGAATTGCGAGGCCGCCACGTGTTACGAAGAAATAAACATCCCCTGCTGCGGCCCCTAGCTCGCACAGCGAGCGAGACCAACAGTAGGCGCCTCAGGCGGGGGGAGGCTCATCAGGCTTTGCCGGATGAGGGGGCGACGCAAGCCCCATTAAAAACAAACTGATCCCTCCAGGCCGTCATGCGGGCCGCCGGAAGGAATGATTGAGAAAAATCCTTCCGACGGCCCCTAGCTCGCACAGCGAGCGAGAGGGGGAGGCTCATCAGGCTTTGCCGGATGAGGGGGCGACGCAAGCCCCATTTAACTGTTTAAAAAAGCATTTGTATCGTTTAAACTCATAAACGACACCCATGAATCTCCTCACTCCACTCATTTATGGCCACTATCTCATCTATTTCGCGGGAGAGCCCGCGGACCCGTTGCCCATGATTCAGTGTATCGGAAGAGGGGAGCTCATAGAGGGGAAGGGCAGGGGCGGTATAGCGCTCGTCCGGCTTAACGGGCAAATGCTGGCCTGCAGGAAATATACCCATGGCGGACTTCTGAGAGCCGTCACAAGAGATATATTCTTCTCCGACCGGAGGGCCCTCTCGGAGCTTGGGATCACCGGTTACCTGAGAGACAATGGTTTTCCCGTGGTGGTGCCTTTTGCCGTTATCGCGGAGAAGAAGCTTCTCACGAAGCGTCTCTATATCCTGACCGTCTATATGGAAGGGGCCGTTGACCTGCTCCAATTTCTCGTCTCTTCAAGCAAAATGAGGAGGCTGAGGACCATAAAGAGGTTCGCCGAGCTTCTCTATAAGATGGAGAAGCTCGGTGTCCGTCATCCCGACCTCCACCTCAATAATGTCCTCGTGACCCGGGACCGTCAGCTGGTCTTCCTTGATTTCGATAAATGTGGGAGGGGAATATTTACCGGCAGGGACACGATCCGCATGATCTTCAGGCTCAACAGGCATGCTGAAAAGATGGAGAAGAAAGGCGCAGCTGCCTTCACGCAGCAGGAAAGGGCAATGTTCTTGAGGGCGTATCATAGGATTTCAGGCCGGGACCTTTATCCGGAGATGGAGCGTAAGGCGGGCTCGAAGAAGTTGCTCAGCAGGGTGGGATGGCTCGTGGAACGGCTCCTTTATGGCTGGTAAGGCGTTCCCGGTTTACCGGTAAAGCCTTTGCCGGTGTGTCTCTTCAGCCTTTCCTTGCCCAACGACGGTGAACCCAGAACCATTCCTCAGGACGCTCCCGTACGATCGATTCGAGGCATTCATTTACTCTCCGCATATTACGGGCGACAAGCTCCTCGATATTGCCTTTTCTTTCCATGAGAAGCGGTGGACAGCAGACGATGGTATACCGGAGAAAACCTTCTCTTCTGAAGTAAAAGGGAACTACCGGAGCGCCGGTCTTCATGCCTATCATGGCGATGCCTCTCGAAGTGGGCGCTTTCCTGCCGAAAAAATCGACGTAGACTGCCTTCGAGCGTTTTTCCCGCTGGTCTCCCAGGATTGCCACTATCCTGCCTTCTTTGAGATATCGCATCACGTCCCTCGCGGAATTGGCGTTCGGTATGATAGTGAGTCCCGTCTCTGCCCTCATGCTGTTGAGAAATTCGTTTATCCGGCGGTGCCGCTTCAGAGGCCGGGCCAGAACGACTATTTCATGGTGGAGCAGACGGGAGGCGACTCCCATAATCTCCCAATTTGCATAGTGAAACACGAGCGCCACCAGACCTTTACCGGCAGCCAGGGCATCATCCGCATAATGCCTGTTCTCGATAGTAAAGCGACGGGTGAGGTCGTTGGGGGGTATAAAGGGCAGGACCATGGATTCCACGAAATTAATACCGAGGTTTTCGAGGCATTTGCGGGCGACGGCTGTAGCCCCTGCTTTCCCGAGAGATGGGAGGGCTTCCAGAAGATTGGAAACCGCGACCCGTCGTCTCTCGCGCAGCGCAAGATATGCTCCCCGTCCGAAAGCGGCGCCGATGGACCGCTGAATCTTTTCAGGCAGGAAGCGGAGAGCCTGCTGAAAGGATTTGACGGCAATGATAAGAAAAGGATCTACAATCACATGAAGCTACTTTGTATCAATAGGCTTCGCCTCGTCTACAAGCATGACGGGTATATCATCTTTAATGGGATACATGAGCTTGCATGAATCGCAGACGAGGCCGTCCTTCGATTCATTGAGCCGAATGTCGCCTTTGCATTTCGGACAACAGAGTATGTCGAGCAACTCTTTACTTACGGACATAAAATCACCCCCACCGCGCCTAATTGTCGTGATTCTCCCGGTTCATAGCCCTTTCAAAGGCGTCGCCGAGAGTCGAAAAAGCAGATTCGTCCCTGGTGTAAGATGTCTCTGCGGGTTTGTTATCTTCGGGCCTCCTCAGTGCTTTGATGGAGAGGCCGATTCTCTTGTTCTTCTCGTCGATGCTTAATATAGCCGCAGTCACGGGATCATCGAGCTTGAAGAGGTCGGCTACATTTTTTCCCTGGAGATCCTCTATTTCCGAGAGGTGTATGAGCCCCTCCACTCCCTCTTCGATCTCCACGAATATGCCGAAATCGGTAATACTCGTCACGAACCCCTCGACCACATCCCCGGAGTGATACCTGGAGACGAGTCCTTTCCAGGGATCGTCTTTGAGACGCTTGATGCTGAGGGAGAACTTCTTGGCTTCTTTGTCGACATTGAGAACAAGGGCTTCTACCGGCATACCCTTCTTATAGGTTTCCGATACCACTTTCTTCCGCCGTGACCAGGAGATTTCGGACACATGGATCAGTCCGTCGATGCCGTTCCCTATGCCCACGAACATGCCGAATTCGGTGAAATTCTTCACCTTCCCCTTTGCGATCGAGCCGGGCGGGTATTCCGATGCCAGCTCCTCCCACGGGTCGGGCAATAGTTGTTTCATTCCGAGTGAGATCCTCTTTTTTTCCTTATCGAACCCGAGGACCACCACATCCACCCAATCTCCCTTATTCACCAGTTTACCGGGGTTCTTCAATTTCCTGTCCCAGCTCATCTCGCTCACATGAAGGAGTCCTTCCACGCCCTGCTCGAGCTCCACAAAGACGCCGTAATCGACGATTCCTACCACCTTGCCCTTTACCTTTGTCTCCTCAGGGTACTTTTCCTCTATCTTGAGCCAGGGGTCTGCCTTGAGCTGCTTTATGCCCACCGATATTCTTTCTTTTTCATAATCGATGGCGAGGACCTTTACTTTGACCTCGTCGCCTACCCTCAGATATTCCTTTGGATGGGTGATTCTTCCCCAGGTAATGTCATTGAGGTAAAGAAGTCCGTCTACTCCGCCTAAATCTACAAAGGCCCCATAGTCGGTGATATTTCTGACGAACCCATAGACGATCTGGCCGTCTTTGATGTTCTTCCAGAATTCCTGTTTCTTCTTCTCCCTCTCCTCTTCCATGAGGATTCTTCGGGAGACGATGACATTGCCCTTTCGTTTGTTTACCTTCAGGACTTTGAATTTGAGCCGTCTTCCTATGAAAGAGGCGGGGTTCTTTACGGGCTTGACATCGACTTGAGAGATAGGCAGGAATGCATGGACTCCTCCAAGGTCCACCATGAATCCGCTTTTGACCTCGGATATGATGTCTCCCTCCACGGCGGAGCCGTCTTCAACGGCCTTATCGAGGTTGGTCCAGACCCTGATGCCGTCCACCTTTTGCTTTGACAGGAGAAGGAGACCGAACTCCCTTTCCCTGCCCACTACCATGACCTCGACCTCATCCCCGACTTGTATCTCGGGCTCACCAGGTTTGCCGCCGAATTCGGAAAGAGAGACCTTGCCTTCCGATTTGAGCCCCACGTCAACGATGACTGCATCGCCATTTATATCAATGATTTTTCCTTTCAGGATGTTACCGTCTTGCAGACTCCTAAGGGAAGTCTCGTAGAGCTCCTTCATCTCTTCTACGGTGTTTTCTTTTTGTGCTGATGTATCAACAGTCTCTACCATTTGACGACCCCCTAAATGAATTTACGCGCCTCTCCACCAAATCTATAATAAGATCGGGGGTTGATGCTCCCCCCGTTATCCCTACTCTCTTCGCGCCGGTAAACCACTCGGGCCTCAGGTCTTCTTCGGTTTCGATGTGGTAAGAACCGGGCTGTATCTTCTTTACTATGGTATAAAGTTTTGTCGTGTTTGAACTGTTCTTGCCGCCCACGATCAGCATCACAT
Organism: Syntrophorhabdaceae bacterium; assembly: GCA_036504895.1. Classification (NCBI taxonomy): domain Bacteria; kingdom Pseudomonadati; phylum Thermodesulfobacteriota; class Syntrophorhabdia; order Syntrophorhabdales; family Syntrophorhabdaceae; species Syntrophorhabdaceae bacterium. Next base: position 29,941 of record DASXUJ010000109.1, on the reverse strand, counting down.
CGACCGTGGAGGAGAGCGCCGCGGCCTCCTTTTGCCTGACCTGTGTGCTCTCGCAGATCGTGTTGTAAATTCTTATTTCCTGGGCCCCTTCCATGAGTCCCCTCGCCACGCCGGTAAAAGTATCGGTGTCAAGGGTGGTTTGGCTCACGACCCCGATCTTTTTTGCGCGAACAGGTGCCGATTTTTGCAATACAATACCACCATTACGTAAATAACTCAATACACTTTTCACTTCCGGATGCTTTTCATCCCCAACGATTACGACAGTATAGCCCTCTTTCTCGAGACCGAGAGCGTGGTTGCGCACCCGCTTCACAAAGGGGCACGTAGCGTCTATGACCCTCAGGTTTTTCTCCCTGATATATGCCTTCTCTTCCTTCTTTATCCCGTGGGTGCGGAAGACGACTATGCCGTCCTTTATCCGGGTCACGTCGTCCACCGGAGAGATGCCTTTTTCCTGGAGCATCCTTACCATCTGGGGGTTATGAATGATGGGACCTATGGTATAGATGGGCTCCCCGGTCTTTTCGCGCTCCCGAAGCACCATGTTGATTGCCCGTTTTACCCCGAAGCAGAACCCTGCGTGGGCGGTTTTTATGATCTCCATAGGCTTGTCGTCTCCGGAAACCACGCGGCGGACCATGAGATCGACCACCCCCCGGGCATCTATACCCGTAGTGTCGATTCTTACCGCACCTTCAGGTACTATAAGAGGGGCAAGATCGCGCTCGGAGTCGCTTCGGTCTCTCTCGACCATTTCCGCCAGGACAACCGCAAAGTCCGGTGCCGGTCCTTTTGCGGAAAGCTCCATGTGTCTGCGTTTCGCCCGTTCCTCCGGCTTTGCGTCCAGGAAAAATTTAATATGGGCATCGGGGAAAACCACGCTTCCCGTGTCCCGCCCCTCGAGGACGATCCCGCCTCTCTTCCCCATCTCCCGCTGGATGCCCCATAGATATTCTCTCACTTCTTTATTTTGAGAGAGCTTCGAAGCGAGCAGGGATATCTCGGGAGTCCTGATTTCAGGGGTGATGTCCTTTCTCTCCAGGGTTACCTTTGTTCCGTTGACAAACTCAAATTCCAAAGAGACTTCTCCGATAAATCGAGCCATATCCCTGGGCTTGCCGGCTTTCACATAGGCGAGCGCCACTCCCCGGTACATCGCTCCCGTATCGATATAGGTGTAGCCCAGCGCCCTTGCAAGCATCCTGGCCACCGTGCTCTTTCCCGCACCGCTCGGTCCGTCTATGGTAATGATAAGATCGTTCTTCATATGGTTCTCCCAAGGATCGTTTCCCTGCCCCATAAGGATACCTCCACGAGAACGGGGGAGATAGCGGATAGGGATTGAATGGGCGCCCATGGTTCGACGCACGGGTTCGCCCCTGCTCCTCCTGCCTACCTGAGTGTATCCCTCACCCGGCTCAACGCTTCGATGAACCGTATGTTCTCGTCGGGTCTGCCTACGGAAACCCTTATATAATCGGGAAGTTTGTACGCACCCATCCAACGGACGAGGATCTTCTCTTCAAAAAGTCTCTTTACGGCGGCCTCCGCCTGATTGCCGAACCTGAAGAGAATAAAGTTTGCCTCCGTGGGTACATATTCGAGAGAAAGGCTTTTTAAGGAAGAATAGAGAAAGTCTTTTCCCTTTCGGTTGTTCGCCAGGACTTTTTGAAGGTACCCTGTATCGATCAGGGCCGCGTGGGCGCCGATGAGGGCGAGCACATTCACGCTGAAGGGCTGCCTGGTCCGTTCCAGGTAGGAGATGAGTGATGCTTCTCCCACGCCGTAGCCGATCCGCAGACCGGCGAGGGCATAGGCCTTCGAGAAGGTCCTGAGCACGAGGACGGGGTGATCATCTACGTAGGAGAAGGCCCGGGGGAATTGGGGGCTCTCCGAAAACTCCGCATATGCCTCGTCAAGGACCACCAGCACTTCGGGCGGCAGGTCGCGAAGAAAGGCACGACACGACTCGTCGTCGAAGACGGTGCCCGTGGGGTTCAGGGGATTGTTGAGAAATATGACCCGCGTATTCCGGTCAACCGCCTGCCGGATAGAGGCAAGATCTACTCTCATATCCACGACAGGCACCTTCTTGACTTCGTAGTCATATATGGCTGCGGCAATGGCATAGAAGGGAAAGGAGGGCTCCGATACGATCACCCCGTTTTTCTCCCCATGTTTCATGGCCCTCAACACCATCTCGATCAGCTCATCCGAGCCGTCGCCCAGCACGAAATGATCGGGAGCGAGTCCGTAGAGTCCCCCCAGGGCGCTTTTTAACTCACCCTCGCCCCCGGGGTAACGGTTGAGGTCGAAGAGGGCATCCATAATGTGAGAAAGCACCGCCTCCGAAGGAGGCAGCGGGTTCTCGTTCGATGCGAGTCTGGTCCATCCTTCTTCAATCCCGTACATCATAGCCCCCGGATAATGGGGGATTTGTTTTATCCGTTCATCAACAGTAAGAGTCATGCCTTTTTCCCGATCGCCCTTTTTACCAGTTCGACTGCATTCGCCTGCATGTCGTAAAAATCATCCGCTGAAAGCCCCGCGCCCATCACGACCCTCCGTGCCTGTTCCTCGCTTACCAGATCGGACGGGCTATGGGTATCGGTATTGAAAATAAGCCTTGCCCCTATCTTTTTCGCGAGCTTGGCCACGTGACCGTTCGAAAGGGAATGGCCTTTCCTCCCGCTTATTTCGAGAAGGACGTTCTGCTGCCTCGCGAGGGCCACCTCTTCTTCGGAGATGATCCCCGGATGGGCAAGTATGTCCGCGCCGCCTTCGATGGCCTCCCGGTTCGTTCCTTCCTCCACCGGCTCCGCGATGGTCTCCCCGTGGACTACTACGTAGAATATACCAAGTCTCCTCGCAAAAGCTATAGTCTCTTTTACCAGTTTTCTCGGCACGTGGGTAATCTCGACCCCGGGCAGGACAGTGATGTCGTCATATCCTTCTATTTTCTCGGTCAATTTCAGGACCGAGGCCACGACCTTCTCGATATTCGAGATGTCCACGTGATCGGAGATGCCGATCATCCGATATCCCTTGACCTTCGCCCTCCTTATAAGTTCCGAAGGCAGAAGCTCGCCGTCGCTCAGCAGTGAGTGGGTATGGAGGTCTATCATGGCTACATCTTATATTTGCCGAAATCATCCTGGGAGAGCCCTTCGAGGAGATCCTCCCATTCCGTCGTATCCGTCACCACCTTGTCGCCTTTTTGGGTAAACTCCACTTTAGCCGCCCTCTTTATTACGCTCTCTTCGACAAAGATCGGCGCCCCCGTCCTCAGGGCGATTGCGATGGCGTCACTCGGCCGGGAGTCCATTGTGAATTTTTCTCCCTCAGCCTTGACATGGAGCACCGCGTAAAAGGTATTCTCCTTCAGGTCGTTCACCTCTATCTTGACTACCTCCGCCTTCAATTTGTCGAGAAGATTCTTGAGAAGGTCGTGGGTCATGGGCCGCGGGGTCTGAATGTGCTCGATGGCGGTCGCGATGCTCGACGCTTCAAGAAGGCCTATCCAAATAGGCAGGGCTTCGTTGTCATCGAGATCCTTGAGGATCACGATGGGTGTATTGGTGAAAGGATCCACGGTAATACCCGCAACTCTCATCTCCTTCATCATCCGGCACCTCCTTCAATTTCTACTTTTTCGCCTTTCAGGGAATTTGCATAGCCCTTTACGACATTCACCGTGACAAGGGTTCCGATCATTTCCCTGCCGCCTCTGAAATTGACTATCTTATTTGTTCTCGTTCTCCCCATCAGCTCTTCGTCGGAGTTCTTGCTCATATCCTCCACCAATACTTCGACGGAGCTGCCTTCCATGCTCCGGTTCGCGGCAACGGTAATCGCCTTTTGCAGACTTTGCAAGGCCGTGAGCCTTTCGAGGGCGGTCTGTCTCGGCACTACATCAGGGAGAGCCGACGCGGCGGTAAATTTTCGCGGCGAATAGACGAAGGAAAATATCCCGTCAAATCCGATCTCCTTCACCATATCCATGGTGGACGCGAAAGCCTCGTCATCTTCTCCCGGAAAACCGACGATGCAATCGGCGGTGAGGGATATACCCGGACATTGCTCCCTGATGCGCCTCACCTTATCCATATAATCGGATACCGTGTAGCCGCGGTTCATGAGGCCCAATATTTTGTCGGAGCCTGACTGGAAAGGGAGATGGATATGCTCGCAGAGTTTTTCCAGCTTTCCAAAAGAGTCGATAAGCTCGTGAGAGAGGTCTTTCGGATGGGACGTGATAAACCTGATCCTTTCGAGGCCGTCGACCCTGTTGATCGATCGCAGAAGAGAGGGAAAGGAGAGATCTGTCGAGCCTCTGTTGTATGAATTTACGTTTTGGCCGAGAAGGGTGATCTCCTTGACGCCCTGCCCGGCGAGCACCTTCGCCTCTTCGACGATATCCGCGCTCGGCCTGCTTGTCTCCCGGCCCCGTACGTAGGGGACCACGCAATAGCTGCAGAAATTATTGCACCCTTTCATGATGGTAATATATGACTTTAACTCCTCTTTTGCGCGGGCAGGCCGTATAAAAAGGGGAGCAGCGCATCCGTTGTCGGAGAATTCGAAAAAGGGCCTTTTCTTCCGGGCCTCATCAATGGCTTCGGCCACCTTATGGATACTCGAGGGGCCGAGGGAAAAGTCGATGAAGGGCAGGCGCTCCGTGATGCCCTCTTTTTCAAGCTGGGCGATGCATCCCGTGACGCCGAGAAGAAGTTTCCGTCTCTTCTTCACCAGCCGCAATCTGCCCATGAAGCTGTAAAACTTCTGTTCCGCTTTTTCGCGTACCGCACAGGTGTTCACGATCACCACGTCCGCATCGTGGAGTCCCGTAGCCTGTTCATAGCCTTCTTCCCCCAGAAGGGCGGCCATTTTTTCCATATCGTGGTCGTTCATCTGGCAACCGAAGGACTCAATGTAAAATCGCATGTTCTTTCCCGAATGTGACAAGTGGTGAGGGAAAAGCCGCCTCACCACTTGTCGTTCTTTTATTTTTATTCCTTATTCAGCCCCTTACCTTGAACCGGGGCTCCAGCCTTTCCATCTTCTTTACGATTCCCCCGTACTCGAGCTCCGAATAGGGGAGCATGGCCGAACCGGAGAAACCCTGCTGCCTCAGCTCGGTCGATTTACGAGAAACCATATTCCTTATATAATCCCAATAGGGATGGTCAAAGGCATCCGCCGGTTCCGTCAGCTTCCCCTTGTGCACGCAAAAAGCCTGGGCGGACACCACAGGGGGTCCGTCAAAATAGGAGACAGCGGAATTCATCCTGACCGGCATCAATGGTCCTGTATGGCTGCCCCTCATAAAACCCGCTACATAATGGCCGATATTAAAGGGGGCGAGTGCCTCGCCCGTGGCGGGGAAGGGTCCCTGGACCCGCACCAGCATGACGGGATCGTCTTTGCCCGTATATTTACCCGCGATATTGTGAAGCCTCGTGGTGCTTACCGACGCGGCGATCTCACCCGTTTCCCTTGAATAGATCGATTCCACCACGAACCGCTCGTTGTCCCGAAGCAATGCCGCAATGTCGTAGAGCTCTTCAGGCGCGTGCAGCTCTATCACCCTGTCCCCTTCCGTATAGCCCACGTCCATGATCACGAATTTGAAACCCTTCGCCATATTGGGTGAGAGCATGAGGCCCGAATTGTACATGGGATCGGCGAAGGCCAGGTACAGGGGGAGGTTATACGCCCCCGGGTCGGTCTTGTCGGCCGCGAAGAAGACGAAGGGCTCGTTCGGCCTCTCTTCGAACTCCATCTCCGCCACTGCGGGTCCCATGCCCCTCACATTTCCGGAAAAGGAATCCTTGAGGAGGTCCTGACCGGCGCCGTAAAGGCCCTGCTCCTTCGCGATCTCCGTGCCGGCGATAAACGCGTCCCAGGCGAGTTTGTGGATACCTTCGTTGCCTACTCCGTGGCCATGAGAAAAAAGTATCGCCACATCGTCTCCGGTGTGGCACACGAAAAAATCATATGCGAGTTCCTTGCCTTCGTCTCCGATGTACTCAGATACCCTTTTGAGCAGCCTTTCGCTCGGCTTGATATGACCGCCGATGCTCCCAATATCAGCCTTGATGACGGATAATGTGGTCTTCATAAGCTCCTCCTGAAAGTTTTTTGATACATCTCAATAGAGCTTTCGCTCGTATTATCGAGACTCAGAGGGGTAATGGAGACATATCCTTTTTCCACGGCAGTAAAGTCGGTTCCTTCGATCGGCTCGTACTTGTCGCCGTCTCCGCCGATCCAATAGTATTTCCCTCCTCTGGGATCAATTCTTTCAGTTACATTATCATTATATATCCTTTTTCCAAGCCTTGTCACCATAAAACCCGGGATCGATTGACGGGGGAGGTTCGGTATGTTGATGTTGAGGAAGACCGATCTATTCCGGGGCAGGTTTCCGATTATCCCCAGGATCTCTCCGGTCACCTCTGCGGCGTCGCTGAAAAGGAAACCCCTTCGGGCGCAGATAGATACCGCGATCGAGGGGATTCCGAGAAACGCGCCTTCCATTGCCGCCGCGACCGTGCCCGAATAGTTTACGTCCTGTCCCATGTTGGGTCCGCTGTTCATGCCGGAGATAATGAAATCGGGTGTTGCCGGGAGAATGGCCTTTGTGCCCAGATAGACGCAGTCGGCCGGGGTCCCGCTCGTGCAGAATACCTTCTCCTCTATCTGCCGTATCCGCAGCGGCTTATGGAGGGTAATGGCATGGGCCACGCACGTCCGCTCCTTGTCGGGCGCCACCACGTACACGTCATGGTTCTTCCCGAGCACATCCTTGAGAACGAGAAGTCCGTGGGAATGGACTCCGTCATCATTCGATAAAAGGATTAACATAGATCACCTGCTGAGATATTGATGAGTGAAGGACCGGAAGAGACTAAGGTGCGTTGTAAATAAATCGGGGCGACTGGATTTGAACCAGCGGCCACTTGCACCCCATACAAGTGCGCTACCAAGCTGCGCTACGCCCCGATGAGAAACAGTTTATAAGATTCTCGTTCAAAAGTCCAGAAGTTTCGGCAGGGAATCGAATCCCCGGCGTTGATAGCTCGAAGGGACCGCTCAAAGTTTTCCCCTCCCGGGGCTGCCCACTGTGGACGGTGAGTGAGGCAGAAAAATGTTGATGATCCGTGCTTTATCTTATAATATAATCAAAAAAATCATTCATGGGGGTATCGATGTCAAAGGGCTCGAATGCTGAAAAGGCTTTGCGGCAGCTCGCGGACGGCAACGGGAGGTATGTCTCCTCGAAGCTCACCCATCCTCACCAGGGGGCCGAGCGGCGTCTCGAGGTATCGAAAGGGCAGGCGCCTTTCGCCGTGATCGTGGGCTGCTCCGACTCGCGTATTCCGCCGGAGATTGTCTTCGACCAGGGGCTTGGAGACCTCTTTGTGATCCGCGTAGCGGGAAATGTTCTTGACGATCTGGGCATGGGAAGTATCGAATATGCGGTCGAGCACCTGGGCGTCTCCCTCGTTCTCGTGTTGGGCCACGGGAAATGCGGCGCCGTAGGCGCCACCGTGCAGGGCGGGGAAGCCCATGGACATATCGCCCATATCGTGAAGGCCATCGAACCTGCCCTCGACAAGGCCCGGGGGCTCGAGGGCGATCTTACGGACAATACCATCCGCGCGAATGTGGGTCTGGTAGTCGAGCAGATCAGGTCCTCCCGACCCATTCTCGCCAAAAAGGCCGATGAAGGAAACCTGAAGGTCGCAGGCGCTTATTATGATATTGCGAGCGGGGTGGTGGAATACATTTGAAAGGGGACTATTATTGGGGCTCACGTCGCCCCCTCAGTCGGCGAAGCCGACTGAGCCTCCCCGTCTCGCTCGCTGTGCGAGCTACGTCACGCGGGGAGATTGCGTAGGTAAGATGCTTAAGGGGCACGCTTGATTGGTTTCGGTTGAGCGTGCTTTTTCTCGCTCCTTTGGCGACTTTATCCAAGAGATACCGGTGCGCGAAAAACCGGTCCGTTATTTCTGGGGCTCCCGTCGCATGCCTTTGCTTTTCTCCCTGGCGGGCAGGTAGAGGAATTTTAGGGCCAGGCCCGTGAGGATCATGAAGATGCTCAGGATTTGGCCCATGGAGAGGATGCCGAAAATGTAGCCCAGCTGTACGTCAGGCTCTCTGAAGATCTCGCAGAATATCCTGAAGGCGCCGTAAAGGATGAGGAACAGGGCGAGCACGTCCCCGTCTCTTTTCTTTCTGTCCTTGTATATCCAAAGTATAAGGAACATGAGAAGCCCCTCGAGGCCCGCCTCGTAAAGCTGGGACGGATGTCTCGCCACATTGCCGCCATGGGGGAATACCATCGCCCAGGGAAGGTCGGAGGGCTTTCCGAAGAGCTCGCCGTTGATGAAATTGCCTAACCTTCCGAATCCGATGCCGATAGGGCAGGTCGGGATAATGAGGTCCCCGATGCCGAAGAAGTCGAGTCCCTTCTTCCTGATCACGATATATCCCGCGATAGTTGCCCCGATGAGGCCGCCGTGGAAGGACATTCCCCCGTGCCACAGGACAAGCGCCTCCGCGGGGTGCTCGATATAAAAGCTCAGGTTATAGAAGAGCACATATCCCAGCCGCGCCCCCAGGATAAGGCCGAGGATGAGATAGAAGAAGAGGTCGTCTATCACCGCCCGGTTCACGGTGAGCTTCTTTTTTTTGAGCTGATAGATCACCAGAAGATACGACGCTGCAAAGCCGATCACATACATAAGGCCGTACCATCTCAAAGAGAGAGGGCCTATGGTAAAGATTACCGGATCTATTTTCGGGTATGCGATCATCGGAGCCCGTCCTCACCTTCTCTCATGTTCCATCCTTTCGGGGTGCGGAAATTCCTTTCCACGGTCAAATGCCGCTTCTCCTGATGCTCTCCCAGAGGCCCGCTGCGTCCCGGAAGACCGTGCCCTGAAATCCGTAGCTTTTTGCCGCCTCCACATATTGGCCGATATCGTCCACATAGAAGACCTCCTGGGGAGCCACGTCCATTTTTTCAAAGATGACGTCGAAGATTCTCTTTTTCGGTTTTTTTGCACCTACTTCAAAGGAGAGTATCCATTCGTCGAGAGTATGGACAATGGGAAAATGTTTGATTATGTAGGCAAAATGAAGCTCATTGGTATTGCTCAGAAGAAAGACGGGGTAATCCTTGCTCTTAAGATACTGAATGATCTCATTTACTTCGGGATTATGTGCGAAAATAGGATTCCAGATCCTTTTGAATTCTTCGAAGTCCATTTCAAGACCATAGCGGTCCCGGATGGTCGAGAAGAATTCAATAGAAGAGATGAGCCCCTCCTCATAAGGGTTTACGAAACCTTCTTCGAGATCGAACATGAAAGAGAAGCACTCCTGAGGGGAAGGCACGATTTTGTCTTTCACCTTCTTCAGCAGTTTCACCACGATCTGCCGGTGCTCAAAAGGTACGATCACATTGCCGAGGTCAAATACGAACAGCTTGATCATAGATGAATACCTTCACGGGGTTTAGGGGAGCAAAAAAATTGCGCGGGTCGTCGAGATGCCGCCAGCCCGTGATATGGAGGAGCCTTTGTCCACGGTGGCGGACCATGAGGACCTTGATCTTGTGGGACATGTATTCGTCTCTCACTGCCATTTCCTCCGTATAAGCCGCCGTATTTATACCTTCTTCGAAATAAAGACGTGCCAGGATATGCTCATATCCATTTCGCTCGCTCGTCTCCTCGCAGAGGAGCCTTTCCAGGTTTTCCGGGTCGAGAAGCTTTCCGATCTCCCTTAATCTCAGATATGAGAAAAAATCCATGTCGATCAAATATACGGGAGCCCCATGTATCCGGCCATATTGCAGTGCCCCCGCGAGTTCGAAAGGCATCTCCACGTAAGACAGGGCCATGGATACCGCATTGTCATAACATGGCAGGTTGTCCCTTTTCAACCTATTATGGACCTCCTCGATGCGCTGCCTGTACGCAGGCCCCCTCTCCTCCCGAAACCTTCTGCCATAATTGGAGAATTCAAGGGTAACTACCGCGGGTGAGACCGCATCGAGCCATTGATCCAAAAGGGCGGGACCTTCGGGTGCCCGGTGGATCACGCCGAGCATAAAAAAGTCATGCTCCTTTGACTGCCCATCCCCATAGGATTCCTTCCCAAATCTTTCCATACCACAATATGAAACGTAGCGGCAGGGGAAATGTCAAGGGTCTCTCCCGGCCCTCCCCGACGGGGGAGAGGGAAAAGGGCAAATATTCGGCAGGTATCTGAAATCCGAAGCGGGGACAGGAAGACGTCCTTCCGTCCCCGCCCGCTCTTTAATCTTCTCCGTGATATTTGAATGAAATGTTTACCCGGGCCCGGTAATTGGTCACCTTTCCATCCTCAACGGTCAGGTCCAATTTGGAGATTTCTGCAACCCTCAGATCTTTGAGCGTCTTGGACGCGGTTTCAACCGCGTTGCGGGCCGCCTCTTCCCATGATGTGGTGCTGGTGCCGACTAACTCGATTATTTTGTAGATGCTTCCGGACATGTTACACCTCCTGGTTAGGATTCTGTTACGCCCTGTGCCTGAACCCCTTTGTCTGAAGCCCCAATGCCACAGAATCTATATGGTGAATCATAAAGCCGGATTCGCCAAAGTCAAGCGGTCGGAGAGCGGCTCCTTGACAATCTTTTCTCATTGATATAAAAGAAGAAAAGTGCGACTCATCGACGTCCATATACATGTAGGGCACAGATTTGAATGGACGGAGCCCGCCCGAAGGCTCTGGATGGACACCGGTCCCTATGTCCCGCGGATCTTCGATGAAAAAGGGCGGCAGATGCCCGACGCATATGGGGAAGCCGTAAAAGAGGAAGGTGTGGTAGGCGGGATTCTGATTCCGGAGCACTCGCCCCTTACCGCCGGGGTGATGCCTTTCCAGAGGGCCCTCGAGATAAATTCCCTCCATCCGGAGCTGATTCCGTTCGCGAATATAAATCCAAACTATCATGACGATCCCATGACCGCTTTCGTGGACCAGCTACACCGCGGTGCGCGGGGGCTAAAGATACACCCGATTCACGGTTTTTTTTATGCAAACGATCAAAGGCTCTACCCCCTTTACGATAAATGCGAACAGGAGGGGCTTATTGTAATGTTCCATGCAGGGACCAGTGTCTTTCAGGGCTCCAAAATGCGTTATTCCGATCCCTACACCTTCGATGACGTGGTGAGTGATTTTCCTCTCCTGAAGGTCGTCCTTTGTCACGGAGGGAGAGGGTTCTGGTATCATATCGCGGAATTCATGGTGAAAAGGTTCGAGAATGTCTATATCGACATATCAGGCCTTCCTCCCGGCAACCTCCTTCAGTACTTCCCGTCCATGAAGAAGTGTGCGACAAAATTTCTGTACGGGACCGATTTTCCGGGTGTCCCGGGTATCAGGAGGAATTTTGAAGTCCTCGCGGGTCTCGTCAAGGACTCGGCAATCCTGGAGCGTATCGGCTTTAGGAATGCCTTCGACCTGTTCGGATTCTGGAAGGAGGGACAGGTGTCACAGGGAAGAAGCGTGAACTCTACTGAAGGCTGTGGTGATAGTTGATAAGGGAAGAACATTAAATCCATTCGATAAGGGGAGAATTATGAAAATCGATACGTGGAGAATCGGTAAGGTAGGGGCAGTCTTGTTCCTGATTTGTGCAACGGTATTGTCTCTTGTGACCGCCGGAGTCGCCCAAACAGGTGCTCAAGTGGCGGAGGAATTTCTCAATAAGAAGCCCATCACCTCTTTTGACGCGACAATGACCCTCGATCAGGCTCGGAAAGCGCAGGGGGAATTCATTGCTGCAATCAGCAAAGAGCTCGGGGAGCCGGTGGGATACAAGGCGGGTCTCACCAATCCGAATATGCAGAAGATGTTGGGTGTGTCGGAGCCTATACGGGGCACTCTGTTACAGAAGATGCTTCTCCCCAATGGAGCCGTGGTGTCGGCCGATTTCGGCGCCATACCTGTGGCTGAAGGCGACCTGATCGTGCGCGTGGGAGACGAAGCGATCAATGAAGCGAAGACCCCGGTGGAGACCCTGAAGTATCTCGATGCGGTGATCCCCTTTATCGAACTCCCCGACATGGTCTTCGGTAAAGGCGTAAAATTGACCGCCCCCGCGATAGTAGCGATCAACGTAGGCGCACGATACGGGATATTGGGGAACCCTATTGCCCTTGCGACTACTCCCGAATGGCAGGAGAGGCTCAAAAATTTCACGTTCCAGATGTTCGATGAAAAGGGAGTGATGGTGGCCGAGGGGAAAGGCACTGCCCTGCTCGGAGGTCCCCTCAATGCAGCCTTCTGGATAAAGCAATCACTCGCTGCCGAGGGGAAGAGGCTTAAGAGGGGCGATCTCCTTTCCCTCGGATCCCTCACCAGGCCGATCCCTGCAAAACAGGGCGCCGCGCTTAGGGCGAAATACCTCGGTCTCGATCCCAAGGGGCCCGTGGAAGTATCGGTGAGTTTCAAGTAACGCCCGGACCGACCCCTGTAGCGGGTTTGAGTATCCCTTAAGGGGCCTTAAAATTGGCGATGGGCAAGGGCAATAAGCGCAGGGTCGCTCATAGGGGCGGGCCCTGCTCGTTTTTCCCATCCAGGAGCCTCCGCAGGATCAGGGCTCCCCTTCGCACATTACATATATAGAAGAGGGAAAGGAAGAGACTCATTCCGAGATAAAAGCACCCCTCAAAGAGGAAGGGCAGAGCGGCAGCTGTTGCGAGTTTCGCTTCGGACACATCGTAGAACGCCTGGTACCACATAACGAGTGCAGCGGACCAGGCAAAGACCACCCCGAAGGTACTTACCCCGTTCACGGCCCTTATTTTTATGAGAGAACCCCCTTCCGTCTCAAGGATGGTGCCCTGGAAAAGGGGTAGAATGCCCCCTATATAGTCCTTAGCCTCTTTAATATTGAACCCGCGACCGGTAAGCTCACCCCGGAAAATGGCCCGTCGGGCGTCGCCTTGGTCCTTGCGCAATGCATTTCTCAATATTATGAGGATAGCCTCCCTTGATAAATCGGTCTTTATCTCGAAACTCTCTTCCCACGGAATCATCTTCATAGTTTTTGTGTAAGTCGGAAAAGTCCGTCCTTTCCGGACACTCGCTAAAGTATTGTAGGTGCTGCTCTCATAAAATGTCAATTTGCGACCCGGTCGTGAATAATTGTGTTACAAAGTGTAAAGTGGCACTTGACACAATTCACTTTATGGTATAGAATTGTTCTGTAACGGATGGTGAAGATATCGAAAATTGTAAGGAGGAGCATATGAAGATGAAAGGCATTGCATGCATCTGGTGTGCAGTTTTTCTGTTGGCCCTTATCGGGCAGGTCGCGGCCCAGGATGGAGCAACGCTTAAGGTCTCTGTGTCCGGGTTTCAAAATGACAAAGGCGACGCAAAAATATCTATTTTCAATTCAAAAGAGAGTTTTGCGGCCGGCGACACGGGCTTTCGCGCGGCGGTGTTGCCGATCAAGGGCGGGAAGGCCGAATGGGTGCTCTCCGGCCTTCCCTACGGAACGTATGCCATAAAGATATACCACGATGAGAATGGCAACGGAAAACTCGACAAGAACAGCTTCGGCATGCCGAAAGAGAAATACGGCTTCTCGAATAACGCCAGGGGCTCTTTCGGGCCTCCTGGTTACGATCAGGTGGCGTTCACTTTCAATAACACGAACAATACGATAACGATCACCGTGGAGTGAGGCGATGGCAGGCAAAGGAACAGGGGCGGACGAGAGGAAGAAGAGGCCTGAAGAGGGCTTGAGAATGAAAGAATTGACCACGGCCACGGGCCTGCCGAAATCGGCCATACTCCATTATGTCGCTCAGGGATTGCTCCCGGAGCCAATAAAGACCAGCAGGAACATGGCATACTATGCACCTGAATGCGTGGAGAGGATCGCCTTCATAAAGTCCCTTCAGGAACGGTACTCCTTTCCCCTTAACAAGATCAGGGGAATTCTCGCCTCAAAAGACGAGGGTAAAGACCCTGCAAGGATCATCGAGCTGTGTGAGGTCATATTTCAGGGGCATGAGGGGCCCGTCTTCGACAAAAAGGCTTTTTGCGAGGCAACGGGGCTCGACCCGCGGCAGGTGAAGGCCTTGAGGGACGCGAAGCTCCTCCTGCCCCTCGACGACGAGAGCTTTAACGGGCAGGATGTGGTGATAGGGGCCCATTATGCGAGAGGGCTCGCACTGGGTCTTCATGTGGCGGACCTGTCTTTCTACGCAGAGGCGGCAAAGAGGATAGTGGACAAGGAGATGGCGTTGAGAAAGAAATTGACGGCCCGCCTGCCCGAGGATCAGGACGCGGGCCTTACTGCCCAGCTGGTACAAGCGGCCCGACAGATCAGGACCTATGTCCTCGACCGCTCGTTTCAGACCTACGTAAGCACAATGAAGGATTTTAAAGGGGAGGAAGACGCATGAGAAGGCTTCTCGCGGCCGGAGCCCCGGTCATGGTGTCTCTCTATATAACTGCGGGCAATATGACGGCTTTCCGTCTCTCCGTCATGCGTCCCCTGAGTCTCGCGGCCCTGCTTTTGATGGGGGGGATTCTATACGCCAAGGGAAGAAGGGAAGGCCTTACCGCCCTGGACAAGGGCTTTTTCGCGTACATAGCCGTCGCCAATGCTCTGTTCTGGTTTTTCCCTTACTCTATTTCAGGAATAGTAGCCGATTTCCCGACCGGCATTCTCTTTGCCGTCCTCTTTTCCGCCGTCGCGTTCCCGGCCTTGGCAGGGCGGTATTTTACGGAGTATTTCGCGAAGAAGACATCTCCGGAAGCGGTATGGCAGACCGATATCTTCAAAACGATCAATCGCCGCATGACGTGGGCATGGGCTGTCATATTCGCTTTGTCCGCCTTCGTGACGACCATGCCGTTGCTTTTTGATCTGCCGGGCAATCCGGGGACGGGGTTCCTCTTTCAGGTCGTCCTTCCGGCGCTTTTCATGCTGGGGGTAGGCGTTCCCATGAACAGGAGATACCCCGCGTACTACCAGAGCAAGATGGGTATAGAGCCGCCCGGACCGGAACCTGTCGGATGCGATACCAATAAGGGCGCACATTTAAGTGAGGCACCTCCGAAGGAGAACAGGATGGAGAATGGAATGGAAAATCAACGAAAAGTAGTGGCTATTAACGGCTCACCCCATGAGGGTGTCGGCAATACGAGCCAGATGCTCGGGATGATCGCGTCCGTTCTCGCCGGCGAGGGCGTGGCGATGGAGGAGATCTATCTGGCAGGCAAAAAGATCGATTATTGTATCGGGTGCGGCGCCTGCCTGGAAAAAGGAAAGTGCTGGCGTCCGGATGAATATGCGGCCATAGCCGAAAAGCTATTTTCCGCCGATGGAATTATTTTCGCCTCTCCCGTCTATTTTAATCATGTGACGGCCCAGATGAAGACTTTCATCGACCGCTCCCTCGCGTTCGGTCACAAACCCCGGACGAGCTGGAAACCGGGTCTTGCCGTGAGTGTGTCGGCGGGTAGATCGGAGACCGCGACCGCTCAATATCTGGCCGGCACTCTCCATGTCTTCGGCGCCTTCGCCGTGGGGACTTTGACCGCCATGGCAACGGGACCCGGTACTTTTATGGGTAAAGATCTCGTGGAAGCAAGGGCGCGCGACCTCGCCCTCGATCTTGTCCGGGCTATAAAGGAGAAGCGCCAATACCCGGCCACCGACGAAAACCTCTCTTTCTACCTCTTCATGAGGGATCTTGTGGTGAGGGAGAAGGAGTTTATGCGCGATGATTATCGTCACTGGCAGGATGCCGGACTCTTAAAAGGTTTCGAAGCCTATATGGGACAGAAATATGCTGCACCCAATTTTGATCCGGAATTCAGAAAAGAATGGCTGAAGGAAAACATCAGGGAATCGAAGTCGGCGGAGAGGGTGATTACCCTGTCTCCGGAACCATCTCGCGGCCCGTCATCCGTTATATCGTGCCGAGAGTTTCTCATGCTCATGCCCGGGGGACTCAGAAAAGATGAGGCGGGAGATCTTTCGGCGATCTACCAGTTCGAGATCACGGGTTCAGAGGAGTTCGTCGCCCACCTTGCAATCAAGGACGGGGCCTGTCTCTTTCACGAGGGTCCCCATCCTCATCCCGATGTGACCATAAAGGCGCCTGCGGATCTGTGGCTTGCCATATCGCAGGGCAATGAAGACGGGCAGAAGGCGTTTATGGCGGGAAAATATAAGATCGAGGGCAGCGTAGCCCTTCTCATGAAGCTCGGGAGGCTTTTCAGGGGTTGAAGAAGAAAGGGGTTGGGCAATAAGAGATCCAGACGATAAAAAACCGGGTGGGGGATGAAAGAACGAGAGATACTGGAGATAAGGCACGAATATACAAAAGCAATACGGGAATTTTTTTACAAGGGCGATTACCTGGAGGTGGAGACCCCGAGCCTCGTGAAAACGTCTCCGCCCGACCCTCACATCGATCCTGTTGAGGCATGGGTGGGAAAGAAAGGGCCCTTCTATCTCCACACTTCTCCCGAGGTACACATGAAACGGCTCCTCGGGTTCGGCCGCGACCGGATTTTCCAGATATGCAAGGTCTTCAGGGTCGAGGAGCTGGAGGAGATCCATAATGTGGAGTTTACCATGCTCGAATGGTACCGGGAGGGGACTTACGAAGAGGCGATGAAAGAGGTCGAGGCCCTTGTCTGTTTTGCGGCCAATGCCCTCGGCCGGGCCGACAGGGCCCGGTTTGAGCCGCCCTTTGCCGTCTACGACCTCGACCGGCTATTCGTCGAGAAGACTGGTGTCGACCCGTTCCCGCTCGACAGAGACGCTCTCGTCAAGGCGATGGGAGAGAGGGGCTTCAGGGGCATCGATGAAAGGGACGAGTGGAGCGACCTTTTCTTCAAGCTCCTTATACAGGAAGTGGAAGGCGCCATCAGAGATGAAAGACCCTATTTTATCAAGGACTGGCCCCAGGCCATCCCCACCATGGCAAAGAGCCGGGCGGGGGGGAAGGTGGAGAGGTTCGAGTTATATATAAATGGGGTGGAGATCGCGAATGGCTATACGGAGCTTATTGACCCCGTGGAACAGAGGGCGCGATTCCTGAAAAGCAACCTGGAGCGGGTAAAACTAGGGAAAAAAGAGTTTCCCCCGGACGAAACTTTCCTGGAGGACCTTTCCTCTCTCACGGGTTCTTACACGGGGGTCGCCCTGGGAATGGACAGACTTCTTATGAGCCTTCTCGGCCTCAAAAAAATTGAAGAGGTGATGATTCATAGGTTCAGAGTGTGATCTTATAAAAGAGTATGCCGATGTATTCCCTCACCGCTGCGGTCACGTTCACGGTGTTGTCGATGTCGGGGAGCCAGGAGAAAGGGTCTGCGGCGCCCGAAGCCCTGGAGCCTGCGGGAAAAGGGGTGACGGGCCCGGAAAGTTTATTGAAGAGCATGACGGACCTTCTCATGTGAAAGGCGCTGGTAACGAGGAGTATGCGTCTGAACCCGCGCTCCTCGCATATGACGCGGGTATAATAGGCGTTTTCGTACGTATTCCTGGCCCTTGTTTCTGTAATGATCAGTTCTTTATCGACACCGAGGTTTATGAGATATCGTTTCGTGATCTCAGCCTCAGTCTCTCTGCCAAGGTAATCTCCACCGGAAAGGATGATCGGTTTTCGGTCGATGAGGTAGAGGCGGTAGGCGGCCATCACTCTGGTAAGGGCTTCCGGTGAAGGCAGACCTTTTCCGTCGATGGTCGGCGCCCTTGGATTGGCTCCGCCTCCCAATACGACATACACGTCGCACTGCGCGATTTTGACGAGGGCGGGAATCTCATATGCCTTTTCCAGATTGCCGAGGAGCAGGTCTCCCACGGGTCCGATGGATGTCAGGTAAATGGCCGCGGCGAGCGCGAAAGCGGCAATTCGTGCCTTTTTGCGCGCGAAGAATGCGACGATGAGAGCGGCCACGACGAACAGGCCCGGGGGTATGAGACAGCAGGTGATCAGCTTCTTGAGAACGAAGGCGACGATCATCCCTACCGACTCTTATACGCGTCAATGAGCTCTTTGATCCGGGGAAGGGCCTTTTTGGCTGCCTTTATGCCTTCCTCCATCATTGCCTTTTTCTGCGTAAAATCGAACATCGATACGCCCCTTGCATCGGGCTCGATTATCACGTCCGCGTGGCGGAGCTTTATTTTATTGCTCTCATGCATCATGATGCTTGCAGACTGGCCTATCATATCGATGCAAGAGCCCAGATTATAATCTTTCACATCCTTCGAAAGGTTTACCGCGATCACGATGTCCGCGCCCTTATTTTTCGCGATATCGCAGGGGACATTGTCCGTGACGCCTCCATCCACCAGGAGTCTTTTGCCGAAGGTCACTGGTACGAAGATTCCCGGTATGGCTGACGATGCCCGAATGGCCTTCGCAAGGGAGCCCTTTTCCAGGGTGACCGTCTCGCCTGTATTGATGTCGGTAGCAACGGGATAGAAGGGGATCTTTGTCTCTTCGACCGTCTTCACCTTTGCGGTCTGCTCCACGAAGGCCTCGAGCCGCGCCCCTTGTACGGGCCCCCATTTCGAATTGATGACGGATATATCGAGTATGTCGTTCCTGTCGATTTTGAAGGCAATCCATTCGAGCTGGAAACTGTCGGGATTTGCCGCGTAAAGACCTCCGATGAGACTTCCTACGCTGGTCCCCACGATCATGGAGATGGGGATTTTCTCCTGCTCCAGCACCCGTATCACGCCCACGTGGGCGAACCCCTTGGCTGCACCGCCCCCCAATACGAGGGCGATCCTGGGCTCTGCCCGGCGCGGCACAACCGGGGCGGACTGGCAGGAATAAATCAGGAACGCTGCTGCCAGCAGGAGGAGAGAAAGCGAAAGATACTTAGCGGGGCGCCCTGATCCCGACATAAGGGTTGAAGGCCTTTTCGTGTTCGATCGTACTTTTTGGCGTCTCTCCGTAATTATGACCCGAGGCTACAACGGTCTCGTCCGGAAGGGTGAAGAGCTTGCCGTGCACGGATTTCACGAGCGTCTCCCACGAGCCGCCGGCGAGGTCCGTCCGTCCCACCCCTCCCACGAAAAGAGTATCTCCTGTAAAGACGATCCCGTTATGGTAGAGGGAGATGCTGCCCGGAGAGTGACCCGGTGTATGCAATACGGTAAGAGATGTCTCGCCGATGATGATCTCGTCTCCGTCTTTTACGGTCTTATCGGCAGGCGGTGACGGCTCCGCCCCGAAAGACGCCATAAGGGAATGGGACTGGTTCGTGAGACTCATCGCCTCGATTTCATGAATGATAATTTTGGCGTCCGTAAGGTCTTTCATCCTCTTGTTTCCCATAATGTGGTCCACATGGGAATGGGTGTTGACGATATACTTGATGGTATAGCCTTTATCCGTGGCTTCCTTGAGCAGTCTTTCGCCATCAGCCGCCGGATCGATCACGAGCGCCTCATTCGTTTTCTTGCATGCCACAATATAGGCGAATACGGCGAATCCCCCGACTTCAATCTGTTTTACGTACATAGGACCTCCTGTGTGATGGATAATCATAATATGTTTCCCTCTCCTTTTTCAAACAGATTGCGTAAAAGCCCTGATGGCGGTGAAGGCAAGCTGCGTTCGCCGTGGTGAGACCGATTGTTCCGTCAGTCCATTTTTCTTTTGCAAGAGCGATGAAGGTTATGCCAGAATATGGAAAGCCGTTTTTGGCGGTCCTTGGGAATCACTATATCGGAACAGGAGAGAAAATGTATATCGAAGGGACAACGATCGATGATACGTGGAGGAGTATGATGGCGGCCTGCGTAGAGCACGGCGTCGACTATGAAGTGAAAAAGGGCTCATACGTTGGTCAGTTGAGGAAACAATTCTCCAATGTAATGATCAAAATAAGAACCCCCTGGGTCCGTCCCCTTGCGCCCATTCTCCCGCCCTCTCTCCCGGGACCCACCACGGATGAGGCGATTCAGGAATACTTTGTGGAGTATCTGATGGGAGACATAGTAAAACCGAATGAGGATTACACCTACGGCAGCTTCATAGTGCCCCAGATAGAGGCAGCCATAGGGATACTCAACGAGTCCCAGGGAGGCACCAACCAGGCGTGTATCACTGTGGGAGACAGGGGGTCCATAACTCAGGCCGATCCCCCCTGCCTGAAGGTAATAGCCTTTGACGTTATTAAAGGAAGGCTCGCGATGTCGGTCTTTTTTCGGAGCTGGGACGGCTTCGCCGGATTTCCTCAGAATATTGGCGGACTGCAACTTCTCAAGGAATTCGTGCGGGAGCAGTTGAGCTTCGATTGCGCCGATGGAGAGATATACTGCTATAGCAGCGGGCTTCACCTTTACGAGCAGTACTGGGACCTCGTGGACCAGCTCTGCTACGGCACGCGGTGCAAACCCTAGATGCCTTGTTCCGGTTCTTCTCCCGTCGCGCCTGAACCCGAAAAAGATTGCGATCATCCGATGGATTGGAGGCCACTATGAAAATGAGGAAATTATGTATCGGAGCATGTGCGGGGGTCTTTATCGTCCTCCTTTTTTCGTGTGCATCCGATCCCGGTTTCAAGGCCTATCGGGATGGGCTCTTCTACGGATCGAAGGCACTCGAGAAAGAGGAGTACCGAACCGCCCTCGATCAGTTCCTGAAAGCGGCCGGGGGGCAGCCGGACCAGCCGATCTCGTTTGCCCTGGCCGGACATGCGGCATATCAGCTTGGCGATCTTGCGGCTGCGCGTGGCTATCTGGCGGAGGCCGAGAGGCTCGACCCGAGGGAGCAGACCCAATCGTATGTAATTATCAAGGGGTTTCAATCCCTCATCGCCTTCAGGCAAGGCCGCAGGGAGGAAGGCATGGCTGCCCTCGGTGAATATGTGAAATTTTACCGCCACTCCTATCCCGATTCAACGTATGACGAGGTGAAGAATATGCTCCAATCGGGAAATATCAATGTTCCCGGTCTCGAAACCTTAATCCTGCATCAGATGACGCGATACGAGAAAGAGGTATTTCTCTTCTTTTAGGCCTTCCCCTCTATTGATCCCGGGACTGGGCCGCAATAGAGTCGTAGACCTTTTTTATCCTGCCCTGTACGAGTTCCAGCTCTTTGGGATGGGTGAGCGTTTCCGTCTCAAAGGTTTCGTTGGAGGGGTTGAGCAAGGTAAGGTACAGGAGGTCGTCGGCGGCGGGGACCAATTCCACGAAGACCCTTCTCTGAAAAAGGAAATAGATGCCGTAATAGGATGCGGTAATGTAGCAGTCCTTGCAGTAATATGCGGTGAAGCTCAGGATTTCGTTCACCATCTCCCTGTAGGATGCCTGCTCTATCCTCTCGATATGGTCCCGGACATGGGGAGACTTTATGGAAGCGGCGATCCTTACCTCCCGCGCCTCACGAGCGGACGATGTCCCATCCGGCAGGAGACTTCCAAGATTGCGACTCAGGTAAATGATCTCAGGATAGGAGAAGGAGGATTTGAGCCATAACCGGTGAAACAATGCATCCCCTTCCTCCCATGGGATCTCCTTTTCCATATCGATGAAGAGGTTCCTTCGCGTGAGCTTATCGAAAAAGCTCTCTATCCCTTTTCTTTCCATGCGGCTGTCCACATAGAGGCTCCATATCTGGTTATACCGTGCCGTGATCCCCGGCTCTTTATCCTCAAGGGGGGTAATTTTCGGATTGTATTGGAACAGGGGGTCGAGGACATCGCTTATGTAGATAAAGAGACGGAATATGCGGCCGAAAAGAAAAGAGTCGTCGCTCCAGATGGTAATCTTGACGTCGAGAGAAGAGCCTTTTCTTTTGATAAAGGCTTTTTCATTCCAGGGTGAATCCGTTTTTTCGACAAATATGCTTCGGATGGAGGGGGCTATTCCGAGTGAATCGATTGCAGTTTCCGCAATTCCCCGGATTGTATCCAATCTTCTAGAATTCGCCTTCCAGACCGTAAAGCGCCAGAAGGAGCTTTTTGGATTTCATCCATGGAGAATCCGATTTTGTGGAAAAGGGGGTAGTTTCAAACACCTTGAGGAGGTATTTTCTTGCCCGGTCCGAATCGCCTTTTTTTGCATACATGTAGCCGAGATCGTAGGAAGACATCTCCCGGATAGAAGTATATTTCGGTATAAGCTGATTCATCCTGTTCAATTTGATGACAAGGTCTTCCCGCTCGCCTTGAGAGACGGAGGAGTCGCTGATGACCTTTTCATAATGGGTGCGGAAAAGCTTCACCGTCTTGAGAACATCTTCCGAATAGTCGTTGATCCTGATAAGTGTAGGAAGAGAACCCTCGAACTCCCCTTTTTTCATCTGCTCTTCTGTTTTCTTAAGATAATCCTGGACGGTCGCGTCGTTTATCGCCGATTCCTTCTGCGCTACCGGCTTCTTCGGCTTCTTATCCGCCCGTTGCGCCCACGAGGACGTTCCGGCAGCAATAATGATGCACGCCATGAGCACGACAAAGAGGAAAGAGCCCGCTCTTCTCCTGTATTGTGGAGCTTGTACGGCTATATCGCGTCTTTCAGTTTGTTTCCTGGTTTGAATTTCGGGATTTTGCATGCCGGTATCTTGATCTCCTTTCCCGTTCTCGGGTTTCTCCCTATCCGTGCCGCCCTTTCCACGACTGAAAAGGTGCCGAAACCGGTCAATGTGATCTTGCCGTCCTTTGTCTTGAGGGCTTCGGTGATGTTGTCGAGAAAGGCATTCAAGACTTTCTCCGCAACGGACTTCTTTATTCCTGAACTGTCTGCCACGTTCGCGATAAGCTCGGATTTGGTCATGCCCTACCTCCCGTGAAGAATAAAAAATGGCGGTGCAGGGAATTGAACCCCGGACACTGCGGATATGAGCCGCATGCTCTAACCATCTGAGCTACACCGCCGCTGATTTGATATATGATATAATACTAGCCTTGTCAATACCAAAAAATAAGCCTCCCATTGGCCCTCCTATTTTTTTGTAGGCCCACGACTTGCAGCTGTGGTATAAAAGCAACAGGTTTTGTAAGGGAGGAAAAGAATGAAAGTGCTCGTGAGCGGCGGATGCGGATTCATCGGCTCCCATGTGGTGGACGCCTTTGTCCGCGAGGGTCATGATGTAGTGGTGATAGACAATCTATCCTCAGGAAAGATTGAGAATCTGAACGGGAAGGCGAAGCTCTATGTCCGTGACATCTGCGATGATGCGATCGAAGAGGTATTTCGTGAAGAGAGGCCGGACATCGTGGACCATCACGCGGCGCAGATCTCCGTGCCCCAATCGGTGAAAGAGCCGCTTTTTGATGCGGAAGTTAACATCAAAGGAACCGTGCGGCTGCTCCAACTCTCAAGGATGTACGGTGTCGGGAGATTCATTTTCGCATCCACGGGAGGCGCCATATATGGAGAGGCAGACCGAATACCGACGGATGAGGAATACTGTCCCGAGCCGGTTTCGCCCTATGCGATCGCGAAATTTGCAAGTGAGAAATATATAAATTTTTTCCTCCATCAGCACGGTCTCCCCTATACGGTCCTGAGGTATAGCAACGTATTCGGACCGCGCCAGATCCCTCATGGAGAAGCGGGGGTGGTCGCCATCTTCACTGAACAGCTTCTGACCGGAGTGCACCCGACATTAAATCATTTTCCGGAAGAAAGTCGAGGCATGGTGCGTGATTACTGTTACGTCAAGGATATTGCGCGGGCCAGTCTTTTGGCCGCGGCAACGGAGGGCTCCGGTATTTTCAATATAGGCACGGGAACGGGCACCCATACCCTCGAGCTTTACACTGCGATAATGGAGGTCCTGAGAGGCAAGGGGCATACTGCCCCATCGGGATTTGACGAGCCGCTGAGGGATGTGGCCAGGCCCGGAGATATAAGGGCGAACATTCTGAATGCGGGGAAGGCAAAAGCAGGACTCGGCTGGACCCCGTCCTATAACCTGAAAAGCGGTTTAGCGGAGACAATAGACTGGTACCTGGAGAGAAACGGCAGATAAGAGGCGGAGCCGGAATGGGTTGCGCGAGACCATAAGCGTGCGCGACGGAAGGGAAGACGGGATGAGGATTAAGATACTCGGCACGGGGACCTCCATTCCTTCCCTCAAAAGAGGTTCCTCCTCGTACGTCGTTCATGGGGCGGGAAAGACAATCCTGATAGACGCCGGCCCTGCCGTGGTACGCAGGCTCCTTGAATTCGGGTACGTCGTCGATGACATCGATATCCTGATCATTACCCATTTTCATGTCGACCATACGGCAGATCTCTCCACCTTCCTTTTCGCCTGCAATTACGGCCTCACTGCCAGGGAAAAACCCCTCTCCCTGATCGGAGGGCAGGGGATGCATAAATTTTTCCGGGGCCTAAAAGCGGTCTATCCGTGGCTTGCGCCAAAGCACTACCTGCTTACCGTAAAAAGCTTGCCTTCCGGCTCAATCGAGGAGGATGGGCTCCGCATTGAGACTAAAAAGATGAATCATAACCGTGAATCAATAGGCGTGACCCTGATCGTTGACGGCACGCGGTGTGTAATTACGGGTGATACTGATTATTCATCCAATCTCGTGAGCCTTGCAAGAGATGCGAAGCTTCTTATTGCCGAATGCGCGTTTCCCGAAAAAAAGGTGAAGGGTCATATGAACCTTGAAACTCTGAAGAGAGTGGTGGGCGAGGCAAAGCCGCAAAGGGTGATCCTTACCCACCTTTACCCGGATTGGGATGATTTCAGGGGTATACTCCACGCCCCTCTTCTTCTCGGCGAGGACGGGCTGGAGATCAGGTTGTAATTCTAGATTTTTTTCTTAAGGATGCAGAGGCCTTCGCCCGATTCTACTTCATATCTCTTCGAGCGCTTCAGTTCGGGCACGAGCTGATCGATGGCGTGAGGAGAAATGATCACCAGCTTCCCCTCCTGCTTCAGATAAGGCATGGCTCTTTTAACAAAGGCTTTCGTAGCCTCTGCAAGAGGCAGCTCCTCTTCCCATGCATAATTGAGCGCGGGCTGTACGAAAATGAAATCAAAGGCGTTAGTCAGGAGAAAGGGAAATTCTATCTCTAAATGAAAAAAGCCGTTTCTCTTTGCAATCTCTTTAGACTCCCGGAACCAGTCCTGGCTCTTTATGGCGGCCCAGGCTGCTTCGTTACCGTCCAGACTGAAAATCATATCCTGAATCCGTCTGTTTTCGACGGTCTTGGTAAAATAGGTGGCAGTCATCACGTCCATGAGGTCTCTGATCCGCCCGGTAAAGGTCTTGAGCCGTATTTCAGTCGCCATCCTTATCTGCAGGTCTTCCTTGATCTTATCGGAGAGAGAGAAAAAGAGGGCGTAAAGCTCTTTGAATTCGGCGATCATCTCCTTGGGATGTTTGTTGAAAAGTGCCATTTGATTGGTTGTATCGACAATGCTTGAAATATTCTTAAGAGGCATGCCTATCAGGGGATTACCGAGTCTGTAGTTTCTCGCGTAAATGCCGAAACGGTTCTCCATCGTGTTCTGAAGGATATCGAAAGTAATATGCGACCTTTCTATGCCGTAAAGCACCGTATCGAGAATGTGCTTCTTCAGGCTCTTCTCCTCCTCCCATTCCCCCCTGAAGGTATTTCTCTCCCTGTAAGGCAGGATAAAGGAAATATACGCCAGGGCATCAACGAGCTGGGTGGTGAAGTTGCCGAAACCGGGGGTGATATCGAGGATCCTCAGGGAAAAAATGTCTTCCTTCGTAAGCTTCCTGTTCCGGTCGGCGAGCATGATCTGCTCGAGGTTAGGGTTTATATCCCCCCCCGTTTTGCTGAAGACATAGGAAAAGATGTCCGCATGATCGTAGCTGTTGGCAACGCTTCGATCGGTTACACCCCTTCCCCCCACATCCACATTCTTCTCGTGCAAATAAAGCTCGGTGGAAGGGAGTTTCCAGCCCCCGAAGAAGGACTGGTACATATCCACCGCGGTAGGATAAAAATCGACCTTCCGTTTCTGACCGCGAAGCTTTTCCTGAAAAAGATGTCTTTTCTCGCTTAATTGACGGATGAGGGTGGTCCTCTCGTCTTCGAGGGCCTGGGGAAGCAGTTTTTTAAGTCCCCCGCAGGAGAAAGCCCCGCAAAAGAGGCGAAGGGCCTCCAGATCTTCCTCAAAGACCGCCCGCTCGAGATCTATCTCGATAACCCTGGTTTCGAATTGAACCGGTCGTTTCATCAGGATCCACTGTTTCCCGTTGGTGAGCATGCCCCACGGCGTTCTCGATTTCTTGAGGAGATAGAGCATCTGATAGAGGGGCATTTTGTTCTCAAATTCGAGATAGAAACCGCTTATGCCTTCATGAAGGTTCCGGCCGTAT
The DNA here is from genome assembly GCA_036504895.1 of Syntrophorhabdaceae bacterium. Taxonomy (NCBI): domain Bacteria; kingdom Pseudomonadati; phylum Thermodesulfobacteriota; class Syntrophorhabdia; order Syntrophorhabdales; family Syntrophorhabdaceae; species Syntrophorhabdaceae bacterium. Next base: position 3,562 of record DASXUJ010000109.1, on the reverse strand, counting down.
CTCTTCAACAACACTATTCCGAGGGCACTGGTGTAATACTCCCGGGTGCCCCATAACTGTGACGTCTTCACCCTCTCTTCTTCGGAGCTGAAGAGGGCCACGTCGGGATTCTTTATCTGCTCTTCAAAAAATTTGGGTTTCGATTCGTATACATAGCCGAGATTCTTGAGTATGGGCTTCACCAGATGAATCTCGGTATGGATCTCGCTTGCAAACTTTTTGATATCCTGGAATTTCGTAAGTAGATCGAAAAGGGAGGCGCTTAATTCCGCGTTCTCCGGAAGGGAAACGACCGTCTCCACGCTTCGTGAGGAGAGTAAAGTATTTCTTAATACACAGGAAGACATTTCTTTGAAAGAATAGACGTTTAATCCTGTTTAGTCAAGGAATGGTGTGCCTTTTTCCTTGACCCGGGGGTGAACGTACCGATTCGCTCCGTTTCCCCTGTTTCATCCCGATAAATATGGCAAAGGTGAGTATGCTTGGAAGCAGGGGTGAGCGGGCCTGCTATTTTCGTTCTGCAAACCAGAACAATAGGGAATAGATGCGGTTCGGGCGACCGGCGTCCTTCACTTTGTCCCGCCCGCGTCATGCCTGCGTTTGGCATCCGGTTCGTTGGCGAGGAGTCTTTCTTCTATCCGGCTCGCGATCTTTGCCGCCATCTCCTGAAAGCGGTCGATCGGCGCCCGGTATTTATGGAACATCAGCATCTGCTCTTCCCTTACTTGATAGAGGAAGACTTCGGCCCTCACCTCATCGCCGGTCCTTACGTATCGCCCGAAGACGACATAATGGATCTGACTTTCGTGCCAGAACTCCGGGTTCGGCCACACCTGATCGCTCTTTGTCCGGGCAAAGGCGACGTTGGACAGGATCTCCATCTTTGCGGGATTAGGATAGTAAATGATATATTCGAAGGCAGGACTCTTTCCGAGATGGGAGACGATCCTCCGCCTCAGGTCTGCCCCTCCGTCTTCGCCGCTTTGTTCCTCAAAGGGAAAGAAAATAATCGAGACGAAGCAATCCTGGGAGGAGAGGGGATGTTCCACCATCGGGATGTATGCGTATGAAAAGCCTGCAAGCATCAAGGCCATCATCAGGCCTATGGCACTGCGGCGAAAAGAAGGGATCCCATATCGGGTAAAGAGCTTTTTCATTTTTTCTATTGCTCCTTGCAGGCTTCTCTTTCGTTAGGGTCTGGTTTCAGGCCCTTGCCTGTCTTATTCCATAGTCTCTTTCCCGGCCGCTCTCTTTTTCAATGGGTGTTTCGACATATTTTCTGTCATCTTTTTGGCCACATCGACAGGTGAGCTTTCTTGCAAGGGTTATCTTCGGTTCCCTTTGCCGGCCCGGCGGAATCGATCCCGTGGACCAACCGCCTGAATTCACTTGACAAATGCCCCGACCCTGTTCTATTACATAATTTCATCACTCGTTCGGGAGCGGTGCTGAGCGGGCTTTGAGAATGGTCCTGTGCCCTCAGGGCAGAGCGGATTGCAAAGGGAATTTAATGTGGGACCGGAGGGAGTAAAAGTTCTCCCTCACGGCTTTCACCAAGGGGGGGATTTATGGGTGACTATGACGACGAAAGGCCTGATTGGCGGGAGATAGATAGAAAAAGGGACCGAAGCGGGGGTGGGGGCGGGAGTAAAGAGCCGAAAAAAGAGAGACTTACCGATAGATGGAAAGCGGGCCGGGTAAAGGAAGCACTCGACCGGATCTTTATGGGAGAAAAAGGCACGCCGGAACATGACAAGGCCTACCGAAAGCTTCATAACGCCTATGGGTCTGAAAGATTTGGAAAAACAGTAAATGCCTATATTGAAAAATACGGACCGCCCGACGACGTGCCCACTCTGATCCTCGTTCTGGATGCGAAGGATTCGGAGATCATGGAGAAGGTTTTCGAAAGGTTCAAATCGGTGTACGGGGGACTCTCGGGACGTCATAAAGAAGATATACTGAGAAAGCTGTCGATTATGGCCCTTTCCGATAAATCAAAAGAGGTCCGCATGAAAGCCGGTGAACTGATGGAGGAATTGAAGGGGGCACCATAGGCGAAGGCTTCGCCAACGCTGCCCCTTTTATCTGCTACGGTTCAGATCCGGAATTTTCCCGCACAAAAGCCCGGAACGATCTGTCGTACGTCTTCTCCCCCTCGGAGGTAAAAAAGCATCCCGGGACCTGTTTTTTATCCCTGTGATAGGCCACGCACTCGCAGCACTTACCCCGTCTCGCACACCCTTCATAGGTGCAGGTGCATAAAGAGGGGTTTTTATCCGCAATACATCCCATCTGTTCCCCGTTCTACCTCTTGCGGATGCTGTAAAATACATCCGCTCCGCCGAACACGGATATTTCACCCAATTCATGCTCGATCCTCATGAGCTGGTTGTACTTTGCGATGCGCTCGCTCCGTGATGCGGATCCCGTCTTGATCTGGCCCACGTTGGTGGCCACGGCCAGGTCCGCGATAAAGGTATCTTCCGTCTCCCCGGAGCGATGGGAGATGACGCAGGTGTAACCGGCCCTTTTGGCGATCTCTATGGTGGTGAGGGTTTCAGTCACGCTCCCTATCTGGTTGAGCTTGATAAGGATGCTGTTCGCCACGCCTTTGCTTATCCCTTCCATGAATATTTTCGGATTGGTGACAAAAATATCATCGCCTACGATCTGTATCTTTGCCGCGCACCGGTCGGTAAACTTTTTCCACCCCTTCCAATCGTTTTGGGCGAGTCCATCTTCTATGGATATAATCGGGTAGTCATTGATAAGGGAATCGTAAAAATCGACGAGTTTGTCGCTCGTCCAGGTGTTGCCGTCTATCGAATATTTTCCTTTTTTGAAGAGCTCGCTCGCCGCCACATCGAGAGCGAGGAGTACCTCTTTCCCCGCTTTGTAGCCCGTTTTCTCGATTGCGGTAATGAGAGTATCGAGGGCTTCTTTTGTGGAGCCTATCTGGGGGGCAAAACCGCCTTCATCGCCCACGCCGGTGGCGAAACCCTTACCCTTCAGCACGTCCTTCAGGGTGTGAAATATCTCCGCTCCCATGCGAACTGCCTCGGTGAAGGACTCCGCGCCCACGGGAACTATCATAAATTCCTGAACATCCAGCGAATTCTGGGCATGAGCGCCGCCATTTATGACATTCATCATGGGCACTGGCAGCTCTCTCGCCCTTACGCCCCCAAGGTACTGATAAAGGGGTATGGCCATATAGTCCGAGGCGGCCCGGGCGATTGCCATGGATACGCCGAGAATGGCATTGGCCCCGAGATTGCTCTTGTTCTCCGTGCCGTCAAGCTCGATCATCAGGTTGTCGATATAGGCCTGCTCGATCGAATCGAGCCCCGTTATCTTGGGTGCGATTATATCATTCACATTCGCCACTGCCCGGAGCACGCCTTTTCCTCTATATCTTTTCGGATCGCCGTCCCGCAGTTCGAGGGCTTCCCTTTCTCCGGTAGATGCTCCCGAGGGGACGATTGCGCGCCCCATATAGCCGCTTTCCAGAACGACCTCGACCTCGACTGTGGGGTTCCCCCTGCTGTCGAGCACTTCC